>JAEYNS010000284.1 GCA_023412435.1 Actinomycetes bacterium
CAGAAGCGCACATCGATCCAAGAGAGGGAGGTGGTGTGCTCGGTTGTGGGCTTAGCGAGGAAGCTGCTCGACACCGTCACAGACTCGCCACCGTCCTCTGTGACAACCCGGGGCGAGCCCACGACGGTCAACTCGTAGCCGCCACCCCAGGTGTAGGTCTCGCCGAACCCGATGTCACCGCGCGGCCAGACTCCGTCCGTGGGTGCGTCCTTCCACCGCAGGGACTTCGTCCCGCCGCCCGACCCGTCCCCTTCTCCGCCCTCCGGCCCGTACTGCGGCCCGTACTCCGGCTTCGTCTCGGTCGGCGCCGAAGCTGGCGGGGTTGGTTCCTGCGCGACCTCTGTCGCGGCCGGCGGTGGGGTGGCCCCGGTGGCGCCCGCCACGCTTCGCTCGTGGATGATGCCGACGGTGAAGACGGCGACAACGCCGAGTACGGCCACGGCCCACGCGAGCCGCTGTCGCCGCGACTGCCTCGGAATCGCGCGGCGGAACTCCAGTTGCGTCCGCAGGAACCGTTGGTGTCGACCGACAAGCTCCCAGCCGCCCGCCTCCAGCTCCGCGATGGTCTTGTCCTCCGTGAACGGCAGGGCCGTCACTGACTTCGACTCGTACTGTGTGTCGTCGCTAGCCACGAGGCTCCCCAGAATCCCGGTGGGACAGATCGATCACCGCCTCATTCTGACACTAGGCGGGTGCACTCAGCGCGAGGCCTGAGCCTTCAGGCAACGACCGCGCGGGACCGGATCTACCAGGAGTCCAACCGCACGGAGGTCCTGACCCGTTGGGTCGGACTCGCCGGACCCGCAAGTCGCGAACCGGTCTACCCTCCGGCCAACGCGCGATGGAGATTGGCGGCCTGGTCGGGGCGACAGGACTCGAACCTGCGATCTCCTGCTCCCAAAGCAGGCGCGCTAGCCACTACGCTACGCCCCGGTTACCGGCCGCTCAGTCTACGGCCCGCCCCTCACCCCACCAACTTGACCCGTCGACCCGGCGCCGGATGCCGAGCGGGTTGTCCTCGCGCAACGCCAACGGCAGGACGGACTCCGGCGCGTCCTGGTAGACGATCGGACGCTGGAACCGGCGGACGGCGGTGGCGCCCACCGAGGTGTGCTGCGAGGTGGTCGCCGGCCACGGACCGCCGTGGTGCTGCGACCAGGTCACCGCGACGCCGGTCGGCCAGCCGGCGAAGAGCAGCCGGCCCGCCCGCTCCGACAAGACGGCGACCAGCGCGGACACGTCCTCCTCCGGCTCGGCGTGGACCGTCGCCGTCAGCGAACCCTCCAGTGACCGCAGCGACTCGACCAGCGCGGCCGGGTCGGAGTACCGCACCAGGACTGTCGCCGGCCCGAAGACCTCCTCGCGCAGCGCGCGGCCGAACCCGGGGTCGTCGAAGGTCGCCAGGTCGACGCGATACACCATCGTGGTGACGCCGGACGGCCCGTCCCCGCCCACGACCACTGCCTCGCCCGGCACCCCGGCCAGCCGCTCCAGCCCTTCGCCGTAGCCGCTTCCGATGGCCTCGGTGAGCAGCCGGTGGGCAACGGGACGGACGTGGTCGGGCAGGGCCTGCTCGAGCGCCGAGCCCTCCGGCACGAAGACGAGCCCTGGCTTGGTGCAGAACTGGCCGGCGCCGAGCTGGAACGACCCGGCGAGTCCAACGGCGAGTTGGGCGCCACGCGCGGCGTCGGCCGCCGCCGTGACCACCACGGGGTTGATGCTGCCGAGTTCCCCGAAGAACGGGATCGGGTCGGGACGGCCGGACGCGCGGTCGAACAGGGCCCGCCCTCCGGCCACCGACCCGGTGAACGAGGCGGCCCGGATCGCCGGGTGCTCGACCAGCGCGACCCCCGCCTCGCGCCCTTCGACCAGCGCGAACACCCCGTCCGGGGCGCCCGCCCCGGCCAGCGCCCGGCCGACCAGGTCGGCGGTGCGCCGTGACAGCGCCCGGTGCCCCGAGTGCGCCTTGACCACGACCGGGCAGCCCACCGCCAGCGCGGACGCGGTGTCACCGCCGGCCACCGAGAAGGCGAACGGGAAGTTGGACGCCGCGAACACCGCCACCGGGCCGATCGGACGCAGCACCCGCCGCAGGTCGGGCCGCGGCGGCGTCGCGGAGGGATCGGCGTGGTCGATGACCGCCTCGAGGTACGAGCCCTCGGTGACCACCTCGGCGAACAGCCGCAGCTGACCCGTGGTGCGGGCGACCTCCCCGGTCAGCCGGGTCGGCCCGAGCGCGGTGTCGGCGTCGGCGAGCGCCACGAGTTCGTCGCGGTGGGCGTCCAGGGTGTCGGCGACAGCCCGGAGCCACGCCGCGCGCTCGGCGTCCGTGGCCGCCGAGGTGACAGCGAACGCGCGTTCAGCGGCGCGCGCGGCCGCGTCCACCGCTGCATCGGGACTGGTCATGTCACTCCAATCGGGTGGCTGCTGGGCGGGAGACTACTTGATGCCGAACCTGGCTGAGCGCTCGGCCCGCTCAGCCGCTGACCAGCAGCCAGGCCAGCGGGGCCAGGTCCGTGACGTCTCCTGCCTCATACCCAGCGAGGATCCGGTGCCGCGCGGCCTGGGCGGTGTAGCCGGCCAGCGGCGCCTCCGGCCAGCCTTCGGGGCAGCTCTCCAGCAGCCCCACCAGCAGCGCCTGGGCGGTGAAGTCCGTCCCGACCGGCCTGCCCGGCAGCCCGGCGCCCAACCTGTTGATCGCCGCGGCCAGCCCGGCCCGGCTGGCGGGCGTCCTCCGGTCGAGGTGCAGGTCCTCCTCGAGCAGCGCTTCCGGGCCGCCGCCCTCGGACGGCAGCAGCGGACGGGTGTCGACGCCGAGCGCGGACGCGGCGAACCACGCCAGGCTCCGCACCCTTGCCAGCCCGGGTTCAGAAGGACGGACGGCGACCTGGCGCACAGCCTCCGCCGCCATCTCGCGCTCCCCCTCCGCGAGCGCCCGCTCACTGCCGAACGCGATCGCGAGCAAGTCCCCGCGCGAGGTCCAGTCGAACCTGTCCAGGGCGTCCTCGACCGCGGCCCCGCGCGGCAACCGTCCGGCCTGCAGCGCCCTGTGCACCACCACCGCGCCGGCGGCGTCCAGCTCTCCGCCGGCCAGCAACTGCTCGGCGAGCGGCCCGAGCAGGTCCGCGGCGACCGGGGCGACCTCGAGAATCAGCTCGGTGACCCCCCGTCGACCGTGGATGCCTACCCGGTGTCGGCCGGCCGGCGCGCTCACCCGGACGGTGTCGTCGACATCGAGGTAGGTGACCGACACCGGCGGCTCGCAGTCGACGCCCAGGTCGGCCAGCGGGGCCTCCCACTCGTCGCCCACCTCGAGGGTGAGTGGCTCGTACCAGGTCGGCAGCAGCGCACTGGCCGCAGACAGCTCGGGCAGGGCCACCGCGCGCAGGATGACCTCCTGCCGCTCGCCCGGCTTGAGCCCCTCGGTGGTGACGGCGAGCCGCAGTGCCCGTCCGTCACTGCTATCCCCCGCCGCCCGCAGCTCGGCCTGCACCGCGTGCAGCGCGAGCACCGGCCCCGCACCGGCGGCGGGGAACACGGCGAGCAAGCCGTCCGCCCCGCTCGGCCAGAGCCAGGCGTGCTGGCCCTGCGGGAGCGTCACCTCCAGTTCCAGCGCAGCCCCCGCCTCGCGGACGCCGACCACCCAGCGCAGCTGGCAGTGCTCGGCAGCCGTCACCCGCTGGGACACCTCAAGCCCTCCGGCGGCCCCCTCGTGCTCGGCGGCGTCGCCCTCGATCAGGACGGGCGACAGACCCGGGTCGGGCGACAGCGCCAGCCGCACCGGCGCCTCCGCCCCGTCCGGCCGCAACCAGACCGCGGCGCGCTCGTCCAGCTCGGCGTGGCCGCCGGTCCAGGCCAGGGTCACCGGGCGCGCTGGCATCGTCGGCACCAGTAGAGGTTCCGGCTCTCGAACTCGCGGGCCCGCACGGCCTGGCCGCAGACCAGGCACGGCATCCCGGGGCGCCGGTAGACATAGACCTCGCCGCCGTGCCGGTCGACCCGTGGGGCCCGGCCGGTGGCCTCGGGGCCGTGTTCCTCGAGCACGGTGTCGATCCGGCCCTTGTCGACGGCCTCGGGCATCAACTCCACGAAGTCGGACCAGATCCGGTTCCAGCGCCGCCGGCTGACCGAAGCGCCCGGAGCCATCGGGTGCAGACGCTGCCGGAACAAAACCTCGCAGCGGAAGATGTTGCCCACGCCGGCGGCCACCCGCTGGTCCATCAGCAGCGACGCGATGCTGCGCTGCGACCTGGTCACCCGAGCCCAGCCGCGTTCGGGGTCGGCATCCGGCCGCAGCGGGTCGGGCCCCAGCGACGCCATCACCGCGTCGCGCTCGCCGGCGCTGATCAGCGAGCAGGTCTGCGGGCCGCGCAGTTCGGCGACGTGCTCGTCGGTCTCGATCCGCAGCCGCAGCGTTGCAGGATTGGCCAGCTCGCGGCGGCCGTCCAGCAGCAGCTTGCCGATCAGGCCGAGATGGATGTGGACCAGGCCCGCATCGCCGATGCCGACGAAGAGGTTCTTGCCGTAGGCCTCTGCGGAACGGAACTCCTGCCCGTCCAGCAGCGCGGCGGCGGCGCCGAATCGGCCCTGCGGGCTGGACACGCGGACCTGCCGGCCCTCGAACGCAGCGTTGAGACCGCGAGCGAGCCGGTGGGTGACGTGGCCCTCGGGCATCGGGCTCCTTCCTCGTGACGGGCTCGGAGTCTATGCGGGCGATCCGACGCCGGCTACGGCGTCCCCGTGCCCCACCCTACGACGGTTGAGCGGCTTTGCTCGCGGCCGGTAGCCTCGGCTCGACTGTCGCCACGCCAACCCGATGAGGTCGCCCATGTACCCCGCCAACATCACGCGAGCCGAGGCAGAGCGGCGCGCGCTCGAGCTCCAGCCCCGGAGCTACGACGTGCTGATCGACCTGTCGGGGCGGGTGGCCGACGCCCACGAGGACGAGCCGGACACCACCTTCGTGTCGCGCTCGAAGATCGCCTTCACCTCCGAAGAGGTCGACAGCTACGTCAACCTGATCGCCGACCGGGTGATCAGCGCGACCCTGGACGGCGAGCCGCTGCCCGAGGACGCCTTCGCCGACCATCGGCTGTTCTTCGCCACCGGACCGGGCGAGCACGAGCTCGAGGTGGTCGCGGTGTGCCGGTACAGCCGCACCGGCGAGGGCCTGCACCGCTTCGTCGACCCGGCCGACGACCGGGTCTACCTCTACACCCAGTTCGAGACCGCGGACGCCCGCCGGATGTTCGCGTGCTTCGAGCAGCCCGACCTGAAGGCAACCTTCCAGCTGACGGTGATAGCGCCGGAGCACTGGACCGTGCTGTCCAACTCGCCCGCGGTGGAACCCACCCCCGAGGGTGACGGGCTGGGCAGGTTCAGCTTCGCCCCCACCCCGCCGATCTCCACCTACATCACGGCGCTGGTCGCCGGCGAGTTCCACACCGTGACCGACAGCCACGCCGGCAAGGCGGGCGAGATCCCGCTGTCGATCTCGTGCCGGCAGTCGCTGGTGGAGTTCCTGGACGCCGACCGCATCCTCGCCACCACCAAGGCGGGCTTCGACGTCTTCGAACAGCACTTCGGGGTGCCCTACCCGTTCCGCGACTACGCCCAGATCTTCGTGCCGGAGTTCAACGCGGGGGCGATGGAGAACGCCGGCTGCGTCACGATCCGCGACGAGTACCTGTTCCGCTCCCGCACCACCAGCGCCGCCTACGAGGCCCGGGACAACACGATCCTCCACGAGCTCGCCCACATGTGGTTCGGCGACCTGGTCACCATGACGTGGTGGGACGACCTGTGGCTCAACGAGTCCTTCGCCGAGTGGGCCTCCCACTTCGCGCAGGCCCGGATC
>JAEYNS010000287.1 GCA_023412435.1 Actinomycetes bacterium
GGTGAGCAGCAGGGACGGGATCGGGGCGAGCTCGGCGGTGGAGTGCCGGTCGGACAGGATGATCGTCCGGCAGCCACGGGCGATCGCCGCCGAGGTCAGCTCACAGAGCTCGTCGAGCTTCGCGCGCAGCGCCTCCCCGCCGCCCTCCACGTCGTACAGGCCCCGCACCACATGGGTGTCGTAGGCCGGCATCGAGCCGTCCCAGTTGATCCGGACCAGCTTGGCCAGCTGGTCGGAATCGAGGATCGGGTAGCCGATCACGATCTGCCGGCAGGATTCGGGGCCGGGGCTGAGCAGGTTGCCCTCCGGGCCGAAGGTGGCCTGCAGCGAGGTGACCAGCTCCTCGCGGATCGCGTCCAGGGGCGGGTTGGTGACCTGCGCGAACAGCTGCGAGAAGTAGTCGAAGAGCAACCGGGGACGGTCGCTGAGCACCGCGACGGGGGTGTCGGAGCCCATCGAGCCGATCGGCTCGGCACCGGTGTTGGCCATCGGCGCCACCAGGACCTGGAGCTCCTCGTGGGTGTAGCCGAACACCTGCTGGCGACGGGTGACCGAGGCGTGGGAGTGCACCACGTGCTGTCGCTCGGGCAGGTCCTCCAGGTCGACCCGGCCGGCCTCCAGCCACTCCCCGTAAGGGTGTTCGGCGGCGAGCTGCGACTTGATCTCGTCGTCGTCGATCAGCCGGTGGCTCTCCAGGTCGACCAGCAGCATCCGGCCGGGCTGCAGCCGTCCCTTCTGCACCACCGAGGACGGCGGGACATCGAGCACGCCGGCCTCGGAGGCGAAGATGACCAGCCCGTCGTCGGTCACCCAGTAGCGGCCCGGACGCAGTCCGTTGCGGTCGAGCACCGCGCCGATCAGCGAGCCGTCGGTGAAGGCGACCGCCGCGGGTCCGTCCCAGGGTTCCATCAGCGAGGAGTGGAAGTTGTAGAAGTCGCGGCGGGCCTGGTCCATCTCGGCGTGGTTCTCCCACGCCTCCGGGATCATCATCAGGACCGCGTGGGGCAGGCTGCGGCCACCCAGGTGCAGCAGTTCGAGCGCCTCGTCGAAGGAACACGAGTCGGAGCCGCCGGGGGTGATGATCGGGAACGCCCGGCTGAGGTCGCCGGGAATCAGGTCGGTGGCGAGCAACGCCTCGCGGGCACGCATCCAGTTCCGGTTGCCCTTGACGGTGTTGATCTCGCCGTTGTGGGCGATCAGCCGGTAGGGGTGCGACAACTCCCAGGCCGGGAAGGTGTTGGTGGAGAACCTGGAGTGGACCAGCGACAGCGCGCTCTCCATCCGCTCGTCCAGCAGGTCGGGGAAGACCTGGGCCAGCTGGTCGGTGGTCAGCATGCCCTTGTAGACGGTGGTGCGGCTGGACAGCGAGGCGAAGTAGACCCCGGCCTCGGTGCGAATCAGCTGGCGCAACGGGTACACCCTGCGGTCGAGTTCGAGACCCGCGAGGCCGTCGGGGCTGGAGACGAAGAACTGTTCGAAGTAGGGCATGTTGGCCCGCGAGATCGGGCTGAGCGTGGAGTCGTCGGTCGGAACCGCGCGCCAGCCGTGGACATCGAGCGCTTCCTCGGTGGCGAGGAACTCGATGGTCCGCTTCGCGGCGGCCCGTCGCTGCGGGTCGGTGGGCAGGAAGGCCATCCCCATCGCGTACTCGCCCGGCTCGGGCAGGTCGAAGTCGACCACCTCGCGCAGGAACCGGTCGGGCACCTGCAGCAGCATGCCTGCGCCGTCACCCGCAGCGGCGTCGGCGCCGGTCGCGCCGCGGTGGTCGAGGTTCTCCAGGGCAGTGAGGCCCTTGGCGATGATGTCGTGCCGGGCCTGCCCGCTCAGGTTGGCGACGAAGGCGACACCGCAGGCGTCGTGCTCGTGCGCGGGGTCGTACAGACCCTGCGCGGGGCGGGCGGGGTAGGACAGCATCGCCATCTGGTCACTCCCATCTGTTCCGGGGCGGGCGCCGTACGGGGGGTGGACCCAGGTCGGTCCACGCCGACCTTGAACGCAGAGGGAGCCTACCCGACGTCGCTACCGGCGCAGGTCATCCCTGCATCGTGAAACGGCGAGACGAACGTCTCACTCGGTGGGACGGGGATCCTCGGCCCGGCCCTCCCCGTCGGCCGGGGTGGACTCCGACGGTGTCTCGTCCCCGTCTTCCGGACTCCCGGAGGCTTGCGCGGGTTGCGCCTCCGGCAGGGCCTCCGTCGCCTCGGGGCGCTCCACCTCGGCTTCGCGCCCGGGCCGGTACTTGACCAGCCACACGAAGGCGGCGACCCCGGCCAGGCAGATCAGTCCTGCGACCACCTGGTTGAACCGGAGGGTGCCGAAGGTGTCGTAGGAGTAGTCGATCCGGATCCCTTCGGTGAAGAACCGGCCGAATCCGTAGAGCGCGATATAGAGCGCGAAGACCTTGCCGCGGCCGAGCCGGAAGCGGCGGTCGGCCCACAGCAGGATCGCGACGACGATCAGGTTCCAGACCAACTCGTAGAGGAAGGTGGGATGGAAGGTCGCGTACTGCTCGAAGCCGGGCAGCCGGTACTCGGGCGCGATCTCCAGGCCCCACGGCAGGTCGGTCGGCAGCCCGTAGAGCTCCTGGTTGAACCAGTTGCCGAGCCGGCCCAACGCCTGGCCGAGCGCGATCCCGGGCGCGAGGCTGTCGGCGAGGGCGGGGAATCGTGCACCCCTGGCGCGGCAGGCCAGCCAGGCCGCCAGCGCACCGGCAGCGACTGCGCCGTAGATCGCGATTCCGCCCTCCCAGATGAAGAAGACGCTCCACGGGTTGATCCCCGGTGCGAAGTAGTCGCCCAGGTGGGTGAGCACGTGGTAGATCCGCGCGCCGACGATGCCGATCGGGATCGCCCACAGCACCGCGGTCTCGAAGGTCTCCTGCCGGCCGCCCCGCTCGCGCCAGCGGCGTGAGCCGAGCCACCAGGCCGCGATGATGCCTGCGATCAGGCAGAGCGCGTAGAACCGGATGGTGAGCGGGCCGAGGGAGACCCCGTTGATCGGGGGGCTCGGGATGGTGAGGATCACGGTGCCTTCCTTGTCGTCGTCTCAGCCCTGCTGGCGCACGAGTTCGGTCAGGTCCGATCGTAGGGCCCCGATCGGGGTGCCCTGCACCCACACGATCCGGCCGAGGCGCTCGGCATCGACCCCGATGAGCTGGGTGGAGTGGGTGACGTCGTAGCCGCCCGGCACCTCGGTGCGTCCCTCGATCGCCACTCCCAGGGGCGCGGCGACCGCCTGGATGGTCTCCATCGGTGCGGTCAGGCCGACGAACGAGGGGTCGATCCGGTCGAGGTACTCCCGCATCACCGCCGGGGTGTCACGGTCGGGATCGACGGTGATGAAGAGCACCTGCACCTTGTCGCGAACTGCGGAGTCGACCCGGTTCAGCGCGGTCGCCACGTCGGTGAGCACGCCCAGGCAGATGTCGGGGCAGTGGGTGTAGCCGAAGAAGACCACGAGAACCGGGGCGGTCGGGGTGGCGCGCAGGTTGAACGGCTCCCCCGAGGTGTCGGTGAGCGTGGCGTCCGGCAGTTGGTAGGGGGTCTGCA
>JAEYNS010000322.1 GCA_023412435.1 Actinomycetes bacterium
GTTCCCGGTCGTGGCGGGCCCCGGGGGAGACCTCGCCGAGCTGCTCCTGCCAGTCGGTGTCGTCGGCGTGCGCGGGCGCGTGGGCGAGTTCGCCCCAGGCGACGGCGGGCAGGCAGGCGAGCGGCAGCTCGCGGGGGCTCGACACCACCCAGCCCAGCTCCGGCGTTCGTTCGATGGCGCGACCCAGCAGGGGCGTCAGCGGTTCGTCGGTCTCGACGACCAGGGTGCGGCCCGCCACCACCGCCTCCCGCACCAGCGCAGCCAACGCTGCGGGCTCAGCCGGGGGCGGTGCCACCAGCAAGCCGCCTCCGGAGGAGAGGCGCAGCGCCGCCGAGCGCCGCGACTCCGCGTCCGCACCGAACACCAGGGTCAGGGGCGAGCCGACGCGGCCCCCCGTCCGGCTCGGCCCGATGAGCCTTGCCTCGGCCGGCAGGTGCTGATCGGGGGCGTCGTTGCCGCGCAGGTACCAGTTCACCCGTCCGGCCAGGGCTGCCACCCGGTTCGACCACGGTCCCTCGGCGTCGAGTTCCACCAGGCAGAGCCGGACGAGGGAGCTGTCCGGCGCGACGGCGGCGCTCTCGCAGAGCCGGTCCAGCAGCCCCAGGCTGAGCCGCGGCAGCCGCATATCGTCGGGCAGGTACGCGACCAGGCGTTGGCGCTGCGGTGACGCCTCGACCGCCGCGAGCAGCGCCAACACGGTGGCAGCCGCCTCGTCCAGCCCAGCGCGCACCGCCAGCCCGGCGAACCGGTCCTGGTCGCGCTCGGCCAGGCTCGCGAGGAAGTCGTCCCGCCGCGCGGACACCAACGGAGCGACCTGCTCGCGGACCTCGGCGGCCTTGGCCGGGTCGGCGCCGTCCAGCCCCGGCAAGCCGGCGAGGATCGCATCGATTTCGGTGTCGGTGACGAACCATCCGGCCGCCTCCCGCGGCGGCACTCCGCCGCCGATCCGCCACTGGAGCGCCTCGCGCAGGAGCAACGAGTCGGCGTACGCCTCCCAGGCGTCGGGCACTAGATGACCCCGGAACGGGTCGCGAGGGCGACGGCGTGGGCCCGGGTGCGGCAGTTCAGCTTGACCAGGATGTCGTGGACCACGTTCTTCACGGTGCGTTCGGAGAACGACAGGTCACGCGCCATCTCGAGGGTGTCGGAACCGTCGGCCAGCAGCCGGAGCACGGCCCGTTCCCTGTCGTTGAGGATCCCTGCCGGGCCGGTGCCGGCCTGGCGGGCGTGGGACAGCGTCTTCGCCATCAGGTGCGCGGGCGCGGTCGCCGCGCCGCTCACCACGGCCCGAATCGCCGCTGCGAGCGCCTCGACGGTGAGGTCGGAGCGCGGCAGGACGGCCCTGACGCCTGCCTCGAGCAGGCGGCAGACGTCTTCGGGGGCGGCGTTCTGCAGGGTGGCGACGAGGATCAGGCCGCGGGTCTCCGCCAGCCGGAGCACAGGGCGCAGGGTGGATGGGGTGTGCTCGAAGATCAGCACCGTCGCGGCGGGGGAGGGGGTTGGGCGCAGCAGAGCACTCTCGCCAGCGATCGCGAATCCCTCGCTCGCGAGTGACGCCGCCATGCCGCGTCGCAGGATCGCATGTGCTTCATCGATCCAGATGCGGGTGGACGGAGGGGTGGGGCCCGTCACGCCAGCAGGATGCCGCGGTCGCGACGAATCAGCAATGGCCGCTATTACCCACACTCGGGGCAGGGGAGGGGTGCGACACAGCCCGCTGCGACAAGGGGTCTCGGGCGATCTGGCGAGAGCACGCCGGTGATCCGGCCCCGGAGCCGGCGCGGGTGGAGGCGTGCAACCATGAGTCATGCGCATCGACGAACAGGCGGTCGAGGCCGCGGCGGGCGGCGCCGGGTTCACCGGCGTGGTGGCGGTCGACGTGGGGGAGGAGCGCGTGTTCGAGCGCTGCTACGGCTTCGCCCATCGGGGGCTCGCAGTGCCGAACACGGCGGGCACCAGGTTCGCTCTCGCCAGCGGGAGCAAGACCTACACCGCCGTGGCGGTCCTGCGACTCGTCGAGCAGCGGCGGTTGCGCCTGACCGACCCGGTGCGTCCGATCCTCGGTTCCGACCTGCCGCTGATCGACGACGCGGTGACGATCGAACACCTGCTCACCCACACCTCCGGCATCGGCGACTACCTCGACGAGGAGGCCGACTGGCAACCCACTGATTATGTCATGACCCTGCCGGTGCACCTGCTCGCGGAGACGTCCGGGTTCCTGCCGATGCTGGAGGGGCACCCGCAGAAGTTCCCGCCGGGGGAGCGGTTCGGCTACTGCAACCAGGGGTTCATGGTTCTCGCGCTCGTGATCGAACGGGTCGCGGGGGTCGGGTTCCACGAGTTCGTGGAGCGAGAGGTGTTCGCGCCCGCTGGGCTGCACCACACCGGCTTCCTGCGCTCCGACGACCTGCCGGGCGACGCTGCGCTGGGCTACCTGGAGAAGTCGGGCAACCAGACCAACGTGCTCCACCTGCCGGTGCGCGGCAACGGTGACGGCGGCGCGTACACGACCGTCGGCGACCTCCACCGGTTCTGGCGGGCGCTGCTGGACGGCCGAATCCTCGGGCCCGGACTCGTCGGCGAACTCACCCGTCCGCGCAGCGACGTGCCGGAGGAGGGCATGCGCTACGCCGCCGGCCTGTGGCTGCACGCCACCGGGCCACAGCTGATCATGGCCGGCTATGACGCGGGAGTCGCGGCGCGCTCCGTCCACGACCCGGGGCCTGGCATCACCGCCACGGTGCTGAGCAACAGCTCACGGGGCGCCGGAGCGGTGATCGACGTCGTTCAGGGATTCTTCGACTGACACCATCGGTGGCGAGCGAAGGTGAACGTGACGGCACGAGGGGAAGGAGGCGCGATGGCGAAGGTGGTGGCGATCATGTCGATGTCGCTGGATGGTTTCATCGCCGACTCGAGCGACGGCGTCAGCGAGGTGTTCAGTTGGTACTTCAACTCCGGCGACGTCGAGGTACGTGCCGGCGGGTCGGAGCCGATGACGTTCAAGGTCTCCGCTGCGAGCGCTGAGCACGTCCGGGAGGTGACATCGCAGTTCGGCGCTGTGCTCACCGGCCGGCGCACCTTCGACAAGGCCGAGGGCTGGGGCGGCACCCACGCGTGGGGCCCGGCGTTCGTGCTGACCCATCACGTTCCCGACGGCTGGCCGCGGCCCGACTCGACGGTCCACTTCGTCACCGACGGGCTGGAGAGCGCCGTCGAGCAGGCCAGGGCCGCGGCGGGCGGCAAGTCCGTCGGGGTCCACGGCGCCGACACGATCCAGCAACTCCTGAACGCCGACCTGCTCGACGAGATCGACGTCGACCTCGCAGCGGTGCTCCTCGGGTCGGGCATTCGCCTGTTCGACCGCCTCTCCCGGACGCCGAGGCTGTTGGCCAATCCAACGGTGGTGGCGGGTGTCGGCGTCACGCACCTTCGCTACGCCGTGCGCGGTCACGAGGGTTGAGTCGCCCGCCGAGCCTCCGGGTTGCCGCCAGCGAGGTCCAGGGTGAGGAACACGCTGTTCGGGTCCGGCCGGTAGTCGGCGAACGGTGGGCATGGCACGAACCCGCTGCGCGCGTACAGCCGGCGCGCGGGCTCGAAGAACGACATCGCCCCGGTCTCGAGACTGACACGCCGGTAGCCGCGTCGCCGGGTCTCGGCCAGCACGTGATTGTGCAGGAGGGCACCCAGCCCACGGCCGCGGGAGGCGGCGTCAACCCGCATCGACTTCAGCTCGCCGTGGCACGGATCGAGCTCCTTCAGCGCCACACAGCCACATACCGAGCCGTCGACCGACGCCGTCCAGAAGCTGACCTGGGCGGCCCGGAGGCCGGACAGATCAAGGGCGTGCACGCTCTCCGGTGGGAGGTGGCGTTCATGTCGCTCAGGTGATCGGCGAGCAGGCGGACCACACTCGGGTCATCCAGATCGCCTGCGGCGACCACGACTGGGCCGGTCATATGGGAACCAAGCTGAACGACCACCCCCGCCAAGTCCACGCCGGAGGCGCTCGGCGCCACCAGACCAGAGTCGGCCGGCAGCGCCGCACCCGGTTGGGACTCAGACAGCTTGTAGTGGTTCGATTCGGTCCAGGGTGTCGCCGAGGTGGTCCTTCTCGATTTCGAGGTCGTAACGGGTCTGGAGATTGAGCCAGAACCTGTCTGTGGTGCCGAAGTAGCGGGCCAGCCGCAACGCGGTGTCGGCGGTGACGCGGCGCTTGCCGTGGACGATCTCGTTGATCCGTCGCGGCGGCACGCCGATCGCGACCGCGAGCCGGTTCTGACTGATCTGCAGCGGCTCGAGGAACTCCTCCATTAGGATCTCGCCGGGATGGATCGGGGCGATCGTGGTCATCGCTGGCACCTCCTTAGTGGTAGTCGACGATCTCGACATCGGTGGGTCCGGCATCGGTCCAGCGGAAGCAGATCCGCCACTGCTGGTTGATCCGGATGCTGTGCTGTCCGGCCCGGTCGCCCCGCAGGGCTTCAAGCCGGTTGCCCGGTGGCACCCGGAGATCGTCCAGAGACTCTGCGGCGTCCAGCATCACGAGTTTGCGCAGGGCGGCTCGTTCGATCCGCGGGTCGATGGCTTTAGCTCGTTGTCGTGACCAGAGTCGCTCGGTTGCCGGGTCCCGGAACGATCTGATCACTCACCCACTATAACGCATCACGTCATACTCGCTCATGCCGCGTGCCGCGCGGTCGAGGTGTGCTGTCGACACCGGGTACTCGGACCGGCGACCAAAGTGTTGATATGGAGGCCGATCAACCCCGCAGGCTCGCGCGTGGGCGACCAAAATGTGGTTCTGGCCCCCTGTAGAGCGCTGCAAACCGCACCTTGGTCGCCGATCCCGACGAACGAGACGACGCCTCGCCTTGTGAACCACACTCTCGTCGCCGCCGACATCCGCTCGTGCCGCGTGGGGCTCGTTCAGAATCCGGTGCTGGCGGGAGGGATGCTGGTCTCGGCGGCGAGGGCTGCTTCGGCTTGGGTGAAGCTGACGGCGAGTCTGGCAGCATCGCGGTGCACTGGCGGCCTCCGCTCGTACCGCGATCGGCTAGTGCCATGTCGCGAGGAGCTCGGCCGCTCGCTGGTAGGTGGTGGTGCCGCTCGCGAGTGCGATGACGAGGTTGTAGGCGTCGTCGTCGGGGGCTTCGAGGCCGATGCCGTTGAGACCGCAGAAGACGACGGTCGCAAGCCAGCCGAGCCGTTTGTTGCCGTCGACGAGGGCATGGTTGCGGACGAGCGACTCCAGCAGGACGGCAGCCTTCGCGTCGATGCTGGGGTATGCGTCTTCATTGAAGACGGTGACCTGGGGTCGGTGGACGGCCGAGTCCAGCAGTCCGATGTCGCGGATCGGGCCGACCTTGAGGTCTGCGATCAGGCTGAGGATGTCCTCAAGGGTGAGGTACTCGATCACTGCCCGAGGCGATCAAGCAGGTCGGCGTAGCGTTCGCGGGCCGCCGCAGACAGTGCGGTGACCTTGTCACGGCGCAGCCGACGGGATGCGGCCTCGTGGATCGCCCGCACGGTCGCTTCCTGCTTGCTGACGCCCTCGGCTTCGGCCAGGAGGGTGAGGGCCCGCTCGTCCTCGGGGCTGAGCCGTAGAGTCATCGCCATGCCATCATGATACCAGTGTGGTATCACATGATCATGCCGTGAGTAGGGGAGCGGGGGGCCGATGGCGCCTCGAGCCGAGTGCGGGGAGAGGCCGTCCCGAACCTGCGGGCGACGCCGCGATGCGTCCCCTGCCGGCTCGGCTGGACGCCCAGGCGCTCACGGAGCCTCTGCCGGTAACACCCGGGACCGATTCGAACAGCTGCTCTACTCGTGAGCGGTTGCACGCGGCGCCGCCAAACTCGGTGAGGCCGCCGGTCAGGAAGGATCGGAAAGGTGGCTTCCTCTCACGAGTCCTGGTGGTCGCGCGGCTGCAGTGGGGGTTGTGCCTGCAGTGGCTGTATTGGCGAATTGGTGGTCGCCGCCGACACCGTACGGGGGCGGAGTGGACGCCGCCGACAACAGTGGAGGCGCGGTGCCGCCCCGATCCAGTCGATCGCGCCTTGTCCGATAAGGCACATTATGTCACATCGACGGACCGGCCGGGTCGTCCCATCCCCCATCGTCGTCGACGACGACGAGACCGGTGTCACTCCGTTGGGCGGAAGTCCTCCCAGAGTGTCAGGTGGGCGAACACAGTGCCGCTGAACTTGATCGTCTGCTTCTTGAACTTCTTGTTGCTCGGGTAGAACACGAGCTTGAACCGGGGCTCGAGGTACTCGGTTGTCTGCAGGTCCAGGTCGGCGGCGCACCCGAACGCGTCGTACCACGGCTCGCCGACATCGCACAGGATGCTGTCGGAATCGTCGAACAGGTCCGCAAGCTCGGTGTTCGGGCTCGAGTAGAAGTAGACCTTGCCCTTCTTCACCTTCTTGCACAGATCCTTGGAGTACCCGTAGCCGTACGCGCTGGAGTACATGCAGACCTTGCCCTTGGCCTTCTTGTTCAGGTGCACGGTCAGCTTGTTGCTGCTGCTCCACACGTCGAGGTACCAGTGGTTCTTCGTCTTCGTCGGCCGCAGCAGACTCCCGTCCGCCTTGATGACCTTCGGGAACGCGGACGTGACGTACATCTTCGGCGACTTCTTCGACGCGGCCGATGCGGTGCCGGCGGCGGACGCCATCAGCCCGAAGGTCAACGCCACGGTGAGCGCCGCCGCTGTGATGGTCCGCAGCCACCTGCGCGATCGGGTCATCCAGGTCCCCCTTTGGAAACATTGGTCGGCAGGGGCGGCGGTCCCGACGCCTGCTCCAGATCACGGTATCGAGGCGGCGGGTCGCACGCAGCCGAAGTAGCTGTACGAAGATCCTGAATAGCTGTGCTGCTGCCCGTCCTCTGGAACGCCAACCGGCGAAGCAGTGTTCAGTGGCGGGCTTTCAGGACTTCGAGCGGGCAGCGCGGCCGGGTTCGCTGCTCCCCCGGCCGGGTAACCGTTGGTTCAGTCGACCGACAAGGAGCGAGGATGGGCGAGAAGTCTGAGGTGCAGAACCTGACCGAGGCGACCCCGGCAAGCGAGCTGCTGGACGCCACCCCGCCGGCCGCCGATGCCGAACAGGTGCAGCACGGGGAGCCGAAGAACTATCCCGAGGATGTCCGCGACGCCGATCGTGACCTGTACACCGGCGAGGACGGCTCGGCGAGCTGAGGCTGGAGGCCCCCAGCCGGACTCCGCAGCCGGACAGCGGAAGGCGCGCTTCGCTCAGCCCTGC
>JAEYNS010000327.1 GCA_023412435.1 Actinomycetes bacterium
AAGTATGAATTCCCGGGGCCCGACCTGACGCAGGAGCGATGATCCGCGCCCACCGAAAGGCTTCCACCGGGCCCACTGGCCGCATCACCGGCCCGATCCGATGGGCCGAAGCCCACCGGGAAGCCCGGCTTCCCTCTCTCGGCTACCGGACCACCGAAGCGATCCGATGGCCATAGTTCTACTGAGGACGCCGCACCCCGCGCAAGGGCTGCGGTTGGGCGGAATCAGGTCGGCCTGGGAGAGATCGGCGTGTCGTCGGCGTGTCCTGTGACAGTCGTGACTCGTGGTCCCGGAAGGGACAGCAGGGACGTCTCACATCACGAGACGTGGCCGCGGGTGCGCCGGTCGGCGAGGGCCTGCTCGATCGCCTCGAGCATCACCTGCGAGCCCGCCCTGAGAACCTCCAGCCGTTCGGTGGGGATCGGCGGGATCACCGCTGACAACAGCCTGCCGAAGGTGGCGTCGACCCCGCTGACGATGCGAGCCCCGTCCTCGGTCAGGTGCAGCCGCCTGACCCGCCGGTCCAGCGGGTCCTCCACCCGCTCCAACAGCCCCTTCTCGACCAGCCGCTCCACCAGCCCGCTGGCGGTGGGCGCGCTGACCCCGAGCCTGCGCCCCAGCGCGTGGCCGGTCAGGCCCGGCTCCCTGGCCACCAGGCCCAGCACGCGAAGTTGCTGCATCGTGAGGTCGTGCGGCAGGTCCATCGGCCCGATCAGCTCCAGCGACCGGGCGTGAACCTGGTCGTTGATGCGGAAGATCTCCTGCAGCAGGCGATCCCGCTCCGGGTCGCCGGAGGCTGGCAGCGTGGCGGGCATGGACCTCCGTCGGGCTTGGTTAGCCCGGGGCTAACCTCTTTGGTCGGTTACTACGATGCTAACCAGTGCTGAGCCGGCGCCCCGCCGTCCGCTCGGGGAAAGTGGGTTTTCCGTGAGCCGCCTGACCAACCTGAGCCTTGCCCATCGGACGGTGGTGATGCTGCTGGCTCTGCTCACGATCGGGGTCGGCGTGTTCTCGGCGACCGCCCTGAAACAGGAGCTGATCCCGGGATTCGATCTGCCCCGGGGTGCCGTCCTCACCATCTACCCCGGCGCGAGCCCCGAGGTCGTCGAGGCGGAGATCTCCAAGCCCATCGAGGCCGTCGTCAAGGGCGTCCCCGGCATCACCACCGTGACCTCGACCAGCTCGAGCTCGGTCTCCCAGGTCAGCATGGAGTGGGAGTTCGGCAACAAGCCGGAGGACATCGCCCAGGACGTCAGGGCGGCGATCGAGCAGATCAGCACCTCGCTGCCGTCCACTGTCGACCCGCGGGTGATCACCGGCAGCTTCGACGACATCCCGGTGATGATCCTCGCCCTCTCCTCCGACACCGGCGCGGAGACCCTGTCCCAGCGCGCGCAGGACGTCGTGGTGCCGGAGCTGAAGTCGCTGCCGGGCGTGCGTGAGGTGACCCTGAGCGGCCAGGAGAAGCGGGAGGTGATCATCACCTACGACGAGCCACGGCTGCGGGAGGCAGGTGTCGATCCGTCCCTGATCGGCCAGCTCTTCCTGGCCAATGGCACCGCGATCCCGTCCGGCACGATTCGCACCGACACCACGAACCTCGACGTCCAGACCGGCACCACCTTCGCCTCGGTGGCGGAGCTGGAGAGCCTGTGGCTGCAGGGCACCGACGGTCCGGTGCTGTTGAAGGACGTGGCGACAGTGGTCGAGCAGCCCGTGGAGGCAACCACCGTCTCCCGGGTCAACGGACGGCCCTCGCTGACCCTCTCGATCACGAAGAGCGCCGGAGCCAACACCGTGTCGGTCGCGCACGAGGTCAACGCGGCGATCGAGCGCCTCACCCCCCAGCTCGGCGACGGCGCCGAGTTCGCCGTGGTGTTCGACCAGGCTCCCTACATCGAGCAGTCGATCCACGACCTGTCGGTGGAGGGAGGGATCGGCCTGGCGATGGCAGTGCTGGTGATCATGGTCTTCCTCGGCTCGATCCGGCCCACCCTGATCACCGCAGTCTCCATCCCGCTCGCCCTGCTGATCGCCCTCGCCGGGCTGTGGATCGGCGGCTACTCGCTGAACATCCTCACCCTCGGGGCGCTCACCGTCGCCATCGGTCGGGTCGTCGACGACTCGATCGTGGTGATCGAGAACATCAAGCGACACCAGGCGATGGGCGAGTTCGGCAGGGGATCGATCATCCGTGCCGTCAAGGAAGTCGCCGGAGCGGTGACCAGCTCGACGCTCACCACCGTGGCCGTGTTCCTGCCGATCGGCCTGGTCGGCGGTCAGGCGGGCGAGATCTTCCGTCCCTTCGCCCTCACCGTCACGATCGCCCTGCTCGCCTCACTGCTGGTGTCGCTGACGGTGATCCCGGTGCTGGCGTCCTGGTTCATGAGGCCCTCCGCCAGTCAGCTCGCCGACCCCGACGCCGAGGCCAGGGAGACCAACACCTGGCTGCACCGCGGGTACCACCCCGTCCTCGGCTGGTCGCTGCGGCATCGGGCCGTCACGTTGCTGGTGGCGGCGGCCATCTTCGGTGGAACGCTCGCGCTGGCGCCCCTGCTGAAGACCGACTTCATCGGCGCGACGGGGCAGGAGAGCCTCCAGATCTCACAGAAGCTGCCGATCGGGACGGGGCTGGCGCAGACCGACGCCGCCGCGCGACGGGTGGAGTCGCTGCTGGAGGCCACGCCGCAGGTCGCCACCTACCAGGTCTCCATCGGAGGCTCGTCCGCAGTCTTCCTCGGCAGCCAGTCCGATACGAACCAGGCGACGTTCACGGTGACCCTCGATCCCGACAGCGAGGCGGCGGAGGTCGCCACCCGGCTGCGCGAGCAGCTGGCGGACGCCGGTGACCTCGGCACCGTCGAGGTGGCGGTCGGGGCCGGCCAGAATGCCAGCCAGGTGGTGCTCTACGTCGAGAGCTCCGACCCCGCTGCCCTCGCCCAGGCCAACCGGCAGGTGCTCGGCCTGATGACGGACCTCGACGACCTGGCCAACCCCAGGAGTGACCTGGGCGATGCCAGACAGATGCTCCAGGTCGATGTCGACGAGGCCGCCGCGGCCGACAAGGGCATGACCCAGGCGGGGATCGGTCAGGCCGTGGCGCGGGCCGTCCGTGGTCAGCAGCTGGGGACGCTCACCCAGGGTGACACCACGCTCGACGTGTACCTGCGTTCGCAGGAGCCGGTCCGAGACATCGACGAGCTGCGCAAGATCACGCTGCCGGTCACCCAGAAGATGACGATGGACGCCCGGCTGGCCGCCGCGGACAAGGTCACCGCGCGCCAGGAGAAGCTGGCCGACGAGGCCAAGGCGCAGGCCAGGGACGCCTACGACGACCAGGTGTCGGCCCTGCGCAAGCAACGCTCGCAGGCGGTGAAGGCCCAGCGCGACCTGTCCAGGCAATTGGCGAGCGCGAAGAAGAAGCTGAAGAGCCTGCAGGCCGAGCTGTCCCGGATCCCCGCCAGGTGCGCCACCCCGCCGGCCCCCGGCAGCGACCCGGACCCCGACTGCTACCCGGTCACCGCCGGGGTGCTGCGGCTCAGCCAGCAGCTCTCGGCCGTCGGGATGCAGGTGGCCCAGCTCAGCGCCGGGGTGTCGCAGTCGCGGGCCGGGGTCAGCCAGCTGGACAAGCAGCTGGACGCCCTGGCGGAGGGGCGCCGCAAGCAGCTCGACGCCCAGGACGACCAGCAGGCACTCGCCGATGATGCCAAGGCGGCCCAGGAGGCCACCGCCGAGCCGGTCCGGCTGCAGGACGTCGCCGACGTCCACCTCGTCGAGGCGCCCGGCACCGTGACCCGGGTGAACGGGATCCGGGCCGCCACCCTCACCGCCACCGCCGAGGGCGGTGACCTCGGCGCCACCACGACGGCCATCGAGGAGGGGATCGCCGGCCTCGACCTGCCCGACGGGGTGACCGTCAGGATCGGCGGCGTCTCGCAGCAGCAGCAGGAGTCGTTCCAGCAGCTCACCCTGGCGATGCTGGTGGCCATTGCCGTGGTCTACCTGATCATGGTCGCCACCTTCGGATCGCTGTTACAGCCACTGATCCTGCTGGTGTCGATCCCGTTCGCGGCCACCGGTGCGCTCGGACTGTCGCTGATCACCGACACCCCCATCGGGGTGCCCTCGATGATCGGGCTGCTGATGCTGATCGGCATTGTGGTGACCAACGCCATCGTGCTGATCGACCTGATCAACCAGAAGCGCAAGGCCGGGGCGGGGGTCGACGAGTCCATCGAGGCCGGGGCACGGCTGCGGCTGCGGCCGATCGTGATGACCGCGCTGGCGACGATCTTCGCCCTGGTGCCGATGGCGCTGGGCCTGACCGGTGGCGGGGTGTTCATCTCCAAGCCGCTGGGCATCGTGGTGATCGGCGGGCTGGTCTCGTCCACGCTGCTGACCCTGATCCTCGTCCCCGTGCTGTACGACGTGCTCGAGAAGTGGCGGGAACAGCGGGCCGTCCGTCGCGACGCCCGCCGCCAGACACGGCTCGCCGCGAGCGACGCCGATCCGACAGACGCCGATCGCCCCTGACCCCCGAGAACTCCCCACACCGCCGAGGACTCCCTCACTGAGGGAGCCCTCGGCAGCGCGAGGAGTGCTCAGC
>JAEYNS010000348.1 GCA_023412435.1 Actinomycetes bacterium
GGGCGGCGAGCAGCAGGGCGGCGAGCAGGCGGCGTGACACGGGACCTCCCGGGTGGTTGGGAGGTCAAGTGTCGGTCTTGTGGGGCCGCGCGGCTTGACACCGCGCCGGGTGGAGCGGCACGATGGAGTTATCGAACAGTTGTTCGATATCGAGTCAGGGGAAGGCTCGCCTGGCCCGGCGCTGACGGACCTCGACCCCCGTCCGGCGCCGGGCCACCTGTCTGTCACGAGGTGTGAAGGGGCGCCGATGCAGGAGTTGGAGCGGGCCCGGGAGGCCCTGCTGGCCGCCGAACTGGCCGGCGATCCCGCCGGACGCTACCTGGCCGCCCAGCTTGCCGCGCTGCGGGTGGCGGCCGCCGTGATCGCGGTGCGGGGACGTCCGGGCCATAGCCCTGGCCGGCGCAATGTCTGGCAGCTGGTGGGGGAGGTGGCTCCCGAGCTCGCCGAGTGGGCGGGTTTCTTCGCCACCACGCAACTGAAGCAGCAGGCGGTGGCGGCGGGGGCCACGGCGCTGGTGGCCGAGCGTGAGGCAGACGACCTGCTGCGCGACGCCACGGCGTTCCACGCCGAGGTGACCGGCGCCCTCGCCCGCTGGGCCAGGGCGCGCCGGACGGGCTGACCGCCCGGCGCCCTGTCTCACGACCAGAGTGCAGCGCCGTACTTCAGGAACACCGCCGCGACCAGGAACAGCAGCCACAAGGTGATCACCATCAGGTCGATGCCCATCCGCAGGCCGGACCGCAGCGCGTTGTTGACCCGCTCGGGCAGGAACAGGTTGCCGTCCCTGATGTTGACGTGGGTCAGCGAGGTGAACACCAGGGTCGTCGAGAGCGTCACCAGCAGGCACCACGGGCACAGCGCGTTGATGTGGAACATCGACTGGTAGAACAGCCAGTACGCGAACACGAGGCCGATCGTGTAGACGATCTGGGCGGCGAACATGAACCAGCGGGCGAACCTGGCCCCGCCGAGGCTCGCCACGGCGATCGTGATCACCACCGGCTCGGCCACCAGCCCGAGGAAGGCGTTCGGGAAGCCCAGCAGGTTGGCCTGCCAGGTAGCCCCCACCTTGCCGCAGCTGATCACCTCGTTGATGTTGCAGCCCAGGGCCGCGTCCGGGTTGCGGGCCAACTCGATGGCGTCCACCGAGAGCACGAAGGACGCGACCAGGCTCAACACCGACGAGAACAGCATGTAGCTGAAGATCCAGGTGTCCGACTGCCGGAACCGGTGGATCCGTTCGACCAGGTCGCTCACTTCTTCGCGGCCGCTTCCGCGACCGCCGCCTTGAGCGGGCCGGATTCGTACATCAGGCCGCCCTGACCCTGCGCGGGCCAGGTCTCGCCGTTGATCTTGACCGTCGGCGTGCCGGTGACCCCGGACTGGAAGGCTGCGGTGTTGGAACGGTTGACGAAGTCCTGGTTGGCCATCTGCGCGAAGGTGGCCACGACGTCGTTGCTCACTCCTGCCTGCCGGGCGAGGTCGGCGATCTGGGAGTCGCTCAGCCCGGCGGTGTTCTCCTCGGGCTGGCCGTCGAACAGGGCCGCGTTGAAGGCCATCACCTTGTCGGGCTCCGCCTTGGCGACGGCGACCAGTGCGTTGGCGGCCCGGCTGGAGAACTTGGTCCCCTGGGAGGCGTCGTCGAGGAAGTTCATCAGGTGGAACTCGATCTTGGCGCTGCCGTCGGCGACCATCGCCTCGAGGTCGGCCCGGTTGGCGCGCTCGAAGCGCCCGCAGTACGGGCACATGTAGTCCTGGTAGATGGCGACGGTCACCGGGGCGTCGGCGTTCCCGGCGACAAGGGTGTACTCGCCGGTGGTGGCGCCGCCACCGGAGGCGACCGGGGCGTTGCGGGTGCTCAGCACCACGGCGGCGATCACGCCGACGATGGCCAGGACGGCCACGCCGAGGATGCCGTAGGTGATGATGTTGCGAATCCGGCGTTCCTTGGCCTCCTGCTCGCGCTGCTGCTGCAGCTGCTCGCGGCGGTTGTTGGGCGGGGTGTTCTTGGGGGATGTGGGCTTGTTGCTCATGGTTGTCCTCAGGTCTGGCGGATGTGGTGGGTGCGCGCGGTGGACGCGCGGCCGGCTGAGGCCCGAGCGGGGTGCTCAGGCCAGGGCAGCAGCCACCGGAGGACCGCGGAGCTGGCGGGAGTCGACCCACAGCGCCGCGCGGAAGGCCGCAACGACAGCCGTCAGCGGCGGGCGGCGGTGGGCGACGACGGCCGCGGGGACGGCGGGCAGTCCCAGCCGCTGGCGGAGCCAGACCCGTGCGCCACGCAGGGCGGTGCGGATCCCCATGCCGAGGCCGAGTGCGCCGACCAGCATCGCGAGGATCGCCACCAGCGCCGATACCGACAGCACGATCGAGAACCGCGCGATCTCGGCGTAGTGCGCGCCCGGGGCGAAGCTGCCCTCAGGGCAGGCGGCACTGGGGCTCAGCAAGCTCAGGTGCACGCCGAGCCAGGCGGTGCCGGACGACTCGGTGATGCAGGCCGGCAGGGTGCCCGGGAGGGCCAGCCGGGGGAGGGTGCCGGCGACGGCGAGGGCAGCGGCCAGCATCAGGAGGACCGAGCCTCCCACGCTGCGCAGTCGCGCCTGCCGCATCCGGCCTCCCTGGGGTCGGGCCAAGTGTACGCGATGGACCCCCGCGCAGGTGCTGGCGGCATGGGGTGGCCGCAACGGACGGTCGCGCCACCCACCGGCGTGACGCGCGTGGACGGTTGCCGGGCCCGCGGTAGGCCCCCGTACGATCGGCACGCGAGGAAGGGAGATCATGAGCGAGACGCCGCAGGCCCCGGCCGGCCTGAGCCGGTCGGAGCGGCTGGACCGGTTGCGGTTCGGCCGCCAGCACCGGCGCCTGCTGATCGGTTCGGGGGTGGGCTGGGCGCTGGACGCGATGGACGTCGGCCTGATCTCGTTCGTGATGGCGGCGCTGGCTGCGCAGTGGCAGCTCAGCACCACCGAGCTGTCCTGGATCGGGTCGATCGGCTTCCTCGGGATGGCCCTGGGCGCCAGCCTCGGCGGCCTGCTCGCCGACCGGATCGGACGACGCCAGACCTTCGCCCTCACCTTGCTGGTCTACGGCATCGCCACCGGCGCGGCCGCCCTGGCCGGCAGCGTTGCGGTGCTGATCGTGCTGCGGTTCATCGTGGGCATCGGGCTCGGCGCCGAGCTGCCGGTCGCCTCGACGCTGGTCAGCGAGTACGCGCCGCGCCGGATCCGGGGTCGCATGGTGGTTGCGCTCGAGGCGTTCTGGGCGGTCGGCTGGGCGCTGGCAGCGCTGATCGGCTACCTGGTGGTGCCGGCCTCCGAGAACGGCTGGCGCTGGGCGCTGGCGGTCGGCATCGTCCCGACCGCCTACGCGGCCGTGGTGCGCTGGGGGCTGCCGGAGTCGGTCAGGTTCCTCGAGCTGAAGGGGCGTTTCGCGCAGGCGGAGGCCGCGGTCGCGGCCTTCGAACGGGGCAGCGGCGTCGAGCCACCCGACCCGGCGGGACAGCCTGCCGTGCCGGAGACGGCACCCGCGCCGCGGGACGAGCCGAAGCCGTCGATCTGGTCGCCGGCCTACCGCACCCGGACCGCAGCGCTGTGGGCGGTGTGGTTCCTGATCAACCTGAGCTACTACGGCGCCTTCATCTGGATCCCCACCCTGCTGGTGAACCGCGGCTTCCCGCTGGTGCAGTCGCTGGGCTTCACGCTGATCATCACGCTCGCCCAGCTGCCCGGCTATGCGGCGGCCGCCTGGCTGGTCGAGGTCTGGGGACGCCGGATCACGCTGGCGGTCTTCCTCGCCGGCTCCGCGGTCGCCGCCCCGCTGTTCGGCCTTGCGCAGGAGCCGGCGATGATCATCGCCACCGGTTGCGCGCTGTCCTTCTTCAATCTCGGCGCCTGGGGTGCGCTGTACGCGATCGGGCCCGAGCTGTACCCGACCGGAGTGCGGGGGACCGGCACCGGAGCGGCAGCCGCCTTCGGAAGGGTGGCGTCGGTGCTCGCGCCGCTGAGCGTGCCGGTGCTGCTGGGCGTGGGCGGCGAGGGCCTGGTCTTCGGCGTGTTCGGGACGGCCTTCGTGCTGGCCGCCGGGGCGGCGCTGCTGCTTCCCGACGCCACCGGGATGGCGCTTGAGCACCGTCCCGCAGCGACCTGGGGTGGTGAGCGGTAACATCGCGGGTGGCGGATGGCCCGGCCGGACGCCGCCGAGCGGGAGGGGACACCCATGACGGTCCGCAGACCGAAGCGGAAACCGAGCATGTACGACGTCGCTGCCCTGGCCGGCGTCTCGCACCAGACCGTCTCGCGGGTGCTCAACAACCACCCCAGCATCAGGGAGTCCACCCGGCAGCGGGTGCTGCAGGCGATCGACGAGGTCAACTACATCCCCAACTCGATCGCCAGGGCGCTGGCGACGAACCGGTCGCACCGGATCGGGGCTCTGGTCGACACCCCCGTCCACTACGGACCCAACAGCACGCTGCGCGGCTTCGAGGAGGCGGCGCGCGCGGTCGGCTACACCGTGGACGCGATCACCGTGTCCGGTTCCTCGCAGCAGACCGCGGAAGCCGGCGTCGAACACCTGTTGGCCCACGGTGTCGAGGGCCTGTGCGTGATTGCGCCCCGGATCTCCTCGGAGGAGAGCGTGAGGGCGGCGATCCGCGAGGTGCCGGGGGTGGTGGTGACGGCGGAGGCGGGCGCCGGCCGGCTCACCGACGCCGTCGACCAGCGAGCCGGCGCCCGGCTGGTGACCCAACACCTCGTCGATCTCGGCCACCGCAGGATCCTCCATGTGGCCGGGCCGCGGGACTGGCTGGACGCCCGCGCCCGGGAGTCGGAGTGGCGGGCGGTCCTTGAGGAGCACGGGCTCCCGGTCCGCGAGCCGGTGGAGGGTGACTGGACGGCCGACTTCGGGTACCGCTACGCCTGCGAGTCGCCCGAGGTGGAGCACGGCACCGCGATCTTCGCTGCCAACGACCAGATGGCGCTGGGGATCCTGCACGGGCTGCACGCCCGCGGGCTGCGGGTGCCGCAGGACCTCAGCCTGGTGGGCTACGACGACATTCCCGAGTCCCGCCACTTCCTGCCGCCGCTGACCACGGTGCGTCAGGACTTCCATGCCCTCGGCATGCTCAGCGTGGCGCTCCTGGTCGCCGCGCTGGCCGGTGACCACGACCCCCGCACCGAGATGATCCCGCCCGAACTGGTGGTCCGCGAGTCGACCGCGCCACCCCGCGTCGAGCTGTGAGGATGGACGATCTCCGCTCCAGTCACCCCGCGCTGACGTGTGAGCGATAACATCGATGACAAGGCCCGTCGGTACCTCCCGGCGGGCGACGAGGAGGCGTGAGTATGGGCCAGTTCCCGGCCGAACTGCAGGAGCGCATCGACACGGTCCGTGCGCAGGTCGCGGCGCTGCACCAGGAACTGGTGCGCTACGGTCTCGTGGTCTGGACGGCGGGCAACGTTTCGGGCCGGGTACCGGATTCGGACCTGTTCGTGATCAAGCCCTCCGGGGTCTCCTACGACGACCTCACCCCCGAGAACATGATCCTGTGCGACCTGGACGGTCGCGCGGTCCCCGGTGAGCCGGGGAGTGAGCGGTCCCCGTCCAGCGACACCGCGGCGCACGCCTACGTCTACCGGAACATGCCCGAGGTCGGCGGGGTGGTGCACACCCACTCCGACTACGCCACCGCCTGGGCGGCGCGCCGCGAGCCGATCCCGTGCGTGCTGACGATGATCGCCGACGAGTTCGGCGGCGAGATCCCGGTCGGCCCGTTCGCACTGATCGGTGATGACTCGATCGGCCGCGGCATCGTCGAGACCCTGCGCACCTCGCGCTCCCGTGCCGTCCTGATGGCCAACCACGGCCCGTTCACCATCGGCAAGGACGCCCGCGATGCCGTCAAGGCCGCCGTGATGCTCGAGGACGTCGCCCGCACCGTCCACTTCTCCCGGCAACTGGGAGAACCCACCCCGATCGCCCAGTCCGACATCGACTCGCTGTTCAACCGCTACCAGAACGTCTACGGCCAGGCCAACGCCGGCACGGCCGCCGACCCGACCACCACGAAGGATGAGTCATGAGCCGTTCCCCCTTGTCCAGCTCCCTCGACAGCTACGAGGTCTGGTTCGTCACCGGCAGCCAGTCGCTGTACGGCGAGGAGACCCTCCGCCAGGTCGCCGATCAGTCGCGCGCGGTGGCCGAGGGGCTGACAGGACTGCCGGTGAAGGTCGTCTGGAAGCCGGTGCTGATCGACACCGACGGGATCCGCCGGCTCGCGCTGGACGCCAACTCCGACGACAAGGTGATCGGCATCATCGCCTGGATGCACACCTTCAGCCCCGCCAAGATGTGGATCACCGGGCTCGATGCGCTGCGCAAGCCGCTGCTGCACCTGCACACCCAGGCCAACGTGGAGCTGCCCTGGGACGAGATCGACTTCGACTTCATGAACCTCAACCAGGCCGCGCACGGCGACCGGGAGTTCGGCTACATCCAGACCCGCCTCGGGGTCGCCCGCAAGACCGTGGTGGGCCATGTCTCCAACCCCGAGGTGCGGCGCCAGGTCGAGGTGTGGCAGCGCGCCGCGGCAGGCTGGCTGGCAGTACGCACCCTGAAGCTCGCCCGGTTCGGCGACAACATGCGCTACGTCGCGGTCACCGAGGGTGACAAGACCGAGGCCGAACTGCGGCTCGGGGTCCAGGTCAACACCTGGGGCGTCAACGAGCTCGCGGCTGCGGTCGCCGAGGCCGGCGAGGACGAGGTGGAGGCCCTGATCGCGGAGTACCTCGAGCGCTACGACGTGGCCGAGGAGTTGCGGCCCGGCGGCGAGCGGCACCAGTCGCTGCGCGACGGCGCGGCGATCGAGGTGGGCCTGCGGCGCTTCCTCGAGGAAGGCGGCTTCGGCGCCTTCACGACCAGCTTCGAGGACCTCGGCGAGCTCACGCAGTTGCCCGGCCTCGCCGTCCAGCGGTTGATGGCCGAGGGCTACGGGTTCGGGGCGGAGGGCGACTGGAAGACCGCCATCCTGGTGCGGGTCGCCAACGTGATGGGAGCCGGCCTGCCCGGCGGCGCTTCGCTGATGGAGGACTACACCTACCACCTCGAGCCGGGGGCCGAGCTGATCCTGGGCGCCCACATGCTCGAGGTGGCACCCTCGCTGACGACGGCGACGCCGCGCCTCGAGGTGCACCCGCTGGGCATCGGCGGCAAGCAGGACCCGGTCCGGCTCGTCTTCACCGCCGACCCCGGCCCGGCGCTGGTGGTGGCGATGTCGGACGTCCGTGACCGCTTCCGCCTGGTAGCCAACGTGGTCGAGAACGTCACTCCGCCCGACCTGCCGAAGCTTCCGGTCGGCAGGGCGGTCTGGAAGCCCGCCCCCGACTTCGCCACCAGCGCCGCCTGCTGGCTGGCCGCCGGCGCAGCGCACCACACCGCGATGACGACAGCGGTCGGGATCGAGGTCTTCCGCGACTTCGCCCAGATCGCGGGAATCGAATTGCTCGAGATCGACGCCGACACCACTGTGCGCGGCTTCCAGCGCGAACTGCGCTGGAACCAGGCGTACTACCGGCTGGCCCAGGGGCTGTAGCCAGTCAGGACGCCGCTGGCGCACACTGGGGTATGAACTCAGGCGGCAGTGGTTCGAGCACCCGGCTCCTCGCCGGGGTGCTCGGACTGCTGCTCGCCGGCTGCGGCCAGGCTCCTGCGGCGGTGACGCCGACTCCATCCGGTACTCCCGCGTCCACCGCCACCGCTGTCACCGAGACCCCCTCGCCGACCCCGACCCAGGCCACCGAGCGGGTGCTCGCGACCGCTCTGGACGTGCCGTGGGACCTGGCGGTCCTGCCGGACGGCAGCGCGCTGGTCACGCTGCGGGAGACCGCGGAGGTCGTGCGGGTGCAGCCCGGTGGTGGGGCCGAGACGATCGCCACCATCGAGGGGGTCGCTGCTGCCGGTGAGGGCGGGCTGCTCGGGATCGCGCTGTCGCCGGACTTCGCAGGCGACGCCCTGGTGTACCTCTACCTGACCGCAGACCGGGACAACCGGGTGGTGCGCTATCGGTACCGGGACGGCACGCTGGCCGATCCGCAGGTGGTGCTCGACGGCATCCCGAAGGCGGGCAACCACAACGGCGGACGCCTGCGCTTCGGCCCGGACGGGATGCTCTACGTCGGCACCGGCGACGCCGGCGACACGAGGACCTCGCAGGACACCGGCTCGCTGGCCGGCAAGATCCTGCGGGTGCTGCCCGACGGCGGCGTGCCTGCCGACAACCCGTTCGACAACGAGGTGTGGAGCTACGGCCACCGCAACGTCCAGGGCTTCGGCTGGACCGGCGACGGCACCATGGTCGCCAGCGAGTTCGGGCAGAACAGCCTCGACGAGCTCAACCTGATCACCCGCGGCGCCAATTACGGCTGGCCCGACGCCGAGGGCCCGTCCGGGGACGACGCGTTCACCGACCCGCTGGTGACCTGGACCACCGACGAGGCCTCGCCGAGCGGGATCGCGGTAACCCCGTCCGGCGAGGTCTTCATCGCCGCGCTGCGGGGGCAGCGGCTGTGGCGCACCCGCCTGGACGGGACCGCGGCACAGACCCCCACCGTGCTCTATGACGGGGTCGGCAGGCTGCGGGCCGTCGAACTCGTCGGGGACGAGCTGTGGTTGCTCACCAACAACACCGCCCGCGGCGAACCCGGCCCCGACGACGATCGGCTGATCGCCATCCAGGCGCCTTGAGCGGGGGGCGTCGTCCGTCCCGGCTCAGTGCATCGGCTGGGTGTGCCAGACCCGGTCCAGGTAGTCCCGCATCGAGCGGTCCGAGGAGAAGAAGCCGGTCCTGGCGACGTTGAGCACCGCGGAGCGGGTCCAGGCGTCGGTGTCGGCGTAGTAGGCCTCGACCCGGGCCTGGGCGTCCATGTAGGAGCGGTAGTCGGCCAAGGCGAGGAACCGGTCCTCGTAGAGCAGGTTGGAGACCAGCGGCTCGAAGGTGTGACGGTCACCGCGGGAGAAGTGGCCCGAGGCGATCAGGTCGAGGGTGGCCCGCAACTGCGGGTCGGCCTGGTAGTACTCCTGGGGGTGGTAGCCCTTCTGTTGCAGCGCGTCCACCTCGGGCTCGGTCATGCCGAACAGGAAGAAGTGCTCGTCGCCGACCAGTTGGCGGATCTCGACGTTCGCACCGTCGTCGGTGCCAATGGTGAGAGCACCGTTGAGGGCGAACTTCATGTTGCCGGTGCCGGACGCCTCCTTGCCCGCCAGCGAGATCTGCTCCGACAGGTCGGCGGCAGGGATCAGCTTCTCGGCGAGGGTGACGTTGTAATTGGCGGGGAAGGCTACCGAGAGCACCCCCTTGACCAGCGGGTCGGAGTTGACCACCGAGGCCACGGAGTTGATCAGGTGGATCGTCTCCTTCGCCATCCGGTAGCCGGGAGCAGCCTTGGCGCCGAAGATCACGGTTCGCGGGGTGACGTCCTCGGCGCGCACCTTGCCGCTCAGGATCTGCTCGTAGAGGGTCACGATGTGCAGCAGCTTCAGGCTCTGCCGTTTGTACTCGTGCAGCCGCTTCACCATGACGTCGATCAGGTGGTTGTCGTGCAGGTCGATGCCGTCGCGGGCCCGCAGCAGGTCGTAGAACCGGTCCTTGTTCTGCCGCTTCACCGCCGTGAACTGGGCCCGGAACTCCGGGTCCTCGGCGTACGGCTCGAGCTCGGTCAGCCGCTCCAGGTCGGTCAGCCAGCCGACGCCGATGGCGCTGGTGATCAGTTCCGACAGGCCAGGGTTGGCGAGCCGGACGAAGCGGCGCGGGGTGACGCCGTTGGTGACATTGGTGAACTTCTCGGGCCACAGCGCGGAGAAGTCGGGCAGCACCTTGTCGCGCAACAGCTGGGAATGCAGTTCGGCGACCCCGTTCACCTTGGCTCCGGCGATCGTGGCCAGGTAGGCCATCCGGACCGCCCGCTCGGGGTACTCGGCGATGATCGACATCCTGCGGGCCCGCAACTCGTCGCCGGGGAAGACCTGCCTGACCTCCTCGAGGAAGTCGTCGTTGATCCGGTAGATGATCTCGAGGTGCCGTGGCAGCAGCCGTCCCATCAGCTCGGTGGACCAGACCTCAAGGGCCTCGGGCAGCAGGGTGTGACAGGTGTAGGCGAAGCAGCGGCGGGTGATGTCCCAGGCCTCGTCCCATTCCAGTTCGTACTCGTCCACCAGCAGCCGCATCAACTCGGGGACGCCGATCACCGGGTGCGTGTCGTTGAGCTGGAAGATGACCCGGTCGGGCAGGGTCCGGATGTCCTCGTCCGGGCCGAGCACGCGGTCGAGGAAGTCGCGGATCGAGCAGGCGACGAAGAAGTACTGCTGCTGCAGCCGCAGCTCCTTGCCCTGCGGGGTGGAGTCCTCGGGGTACAGCACCTTGGTGATGTTCTCGGCGAAGGTCTGCGCCCTGACCGCCTCGGCGTAGTCGCCGGCGTTGAAGATCGCCAGGTCGAAGGCCTTGGTGGCCTGAGCGCTCCACAGTCGCAGCGTGTTCACCCGCCCGTTGAGGTACCCGGGAACCATGTACACGTACGGGACTCCCAGCACGTTCCAGTCCGGCAGCCAGCGGGTCCGCTCGACGCCGTCGGTGCCGAGGTAGCGTTCGGTGCGGCCGCCGAAGTTCACCTGCACCGCCGACTCGGGGTGCGGGAACTCCCACGGGCTGCCCAGGGCCAGCCAGGTGTCGGGCTGCTCGACCTGGCGGCCGTCGACGAAGGTCTGCCGGAAGATGCCGTACTCATACCGGATGCCGTACCCGACGCAGGCACGCTCAGGGTGGCGAGGGAGTCGATGAAGCAGGCGGCGAGCCTTCCCAGGCCGCCGTTGCCGAGGCCCGGCTCGACCTCCTGGGCGCGCAGCGTGTCGAGGCTGAGGCCGCAGGACTCCAGGGCCTGGGCCGCGATCTGCTCCAGGTCGGTGGCCAGCAGCGCATTGTCCAGCTGGCGGCCGAGCAGGTACTCCGCCGACAGGTAGCCCACCATCTTGACCTTGCCGCGGAGCTGCTTGCGGACGGTCTCCAGCCAGCGCGCCATCAGGTAGCTGCGGACGGTGCGGGCCAGCGCCAGGTACTGGTCGTTGACGCTGGACCGCGACAGCGGCACGCCCTGCCCGGTGTTGAGCTCACGCAGGAACTCACGGACGAAGCCGTCCACCGAATGCGGGGGCGCCGTGACCGGCGCCAGCGCCAGCGGGTGCGAGGGCTGGAACGCCGGGCCGAGGCGGTGCGGTTCGGTGGTGGGAGACTCGTCAGCCGGAGCAGGCGCCTCCGGCCGGACGAGATCGAGCGCGGAGTAGTCGGTCACTTGGTACACGGTAAGGGTTGGACGGCGGTTTTCGGCAATCGTCTTGCCCTCCGCAAAGAGGTCCCTGAGAGCGTTGTCATGCGCCCGGCAGGGGCTCCCCACGTAGCCAGCGCACCCTCGGGCGCCGAGCGCGGGTCACCAGCGGGGACGGTCAAGGGTTACCAGCAGGTCCTCGTGCAACTGGAACCACACTGCGTGGTAGGAATCCGTCCGGTCGGTCACCGCGGCCGTGTCGCCTGCCAGCGCCCGCTCCAGCGCCGCCGCCAGGCGGGGCCCGTACGGCCCGAACCTCGGCAGCGCCGTGGCCAGGCGGCCACACAGCGGCTGGGCTCGCCCGTCCAGGGCGACCAGGCGCTTAAGCACCTTGTCGTCGTAGCGGTGGTCGGTGTGGTCATTGGGCAGGGAGCCGCCGTCGTCGCGGATCTGCCAGGCGGTGCAGGCGGCCAGCAACTCGGGGTTGAGGACAAGGAAGTCGGCGAAGCCGCGCTCGACCGCCTCCCTCGCGCCGGTGGCCCGGAGCTCGGACGCCGCCCGGCGGGCCACCTCGTCCCTGCCGCGGTCGGTGAGCAGCCAGCCGGAGAACACCCCTGGGGTGTAGCCCACGAGACCGTGGACGGCCAGGTCGATCAGGTCGGACTCGACGTCGGACTCAGGCAGGGCGGCGGCCTCGGCTATCCGTGACGCGGGGACGGAGCCGAGGCAGCGCAGCGCGTGCAGCACGAGGCTGCCGGGTTCGGTGTCGGTCACGCCCGGATGCTATCGGCGGCCGGACCCGGCCGATCCCCGTGTCACCGGCGGGAAGTTCAGCTACCTTAACAATGTGGAACCGCTGACCCGCCCGGCGCCGGGATCGACTGTGCCGCCGACCGGCAGGCAGCCCCGTACCGCCCGGGGCTCCTGGTTGTGGGGTCCCGCCTTCGTGGCGGCAATCGCCTACGTCGACCCCGGCAACGTCGCCGCCAACCTGACCGCCGGCGCCAGCTACGGCTACCTGTTGGTCTGGGTGCTGGTGGCCGCGAACGCGATGGCGGTGCTGGTGCAGTACCTCTCGGCAAAGTCGGGCCTTGTCACCGGCCGCAGCCTGCCGGAACTGCTCGGCGGTCGGCTGCGCCGCGGCCCGCGCCTGCTGTACTGGGCGCAGGCGGAGCTGGTGGCGGCGGCCACCGACCTGGCCGAGGTGCTGGGGGGCGCGATCGCCCTGCAGATCCTGTTCGGGGTGCCGCTGGTGGTGGGGGGCGTGATCGTCGGCGGAGTGTCGATGGCGCTGCTGGCGATCCAGAGCCGGCGCGGCCAGCGTCCGTTCGAGTTCGTGGTGATGGGCCTTCTGCTGGTGATCACCGTGGGCTTCGTCGCCGGGCTCTTCGTCAGCGATGTCTCCTGGCCGGCGGCAGCGGGCGGACTGGTGCCGCGGTTCGAGGGCAGCCAGTCGGTCCTGCTGGCCGCCGGCATGCTGGGGGCGACGGTGATGCCGCACGCCATCTACGTCCATTCGGCGCTGGCCAGGGACCGCCACGGCCAGGCCACCGGATCCGATCTCACCCGGCTGCTGCGGGCCACTCGGGGCGACGTGCTGGCGTCCATGCTGGTCGCCGGGGCGGTCAACATCGCGATGCTGCTGCTCGCCGCCGGCAGCCTGCAGGGCGTGGCAGGGACGGACTCGATCCAGGGCGCCCACGCCGCGATCTCCGACTCGCTCGGTCCGGTCATCGGGGCGCTGTTCGGGGTCGGCCTGCTGGCCTCGGGCCTGGCCTCGACCTCGGTCGGCTGCTACGCCGGCGCGACGATCATGGCGGGTCTGCTGAAGGTGCAGGTCCCGCTGCTGCTGCGCCGGCTGATCACCCTCGTCCCTGCGCTGGTGATCCTGTCCACCGGCGCCGACCCGACCTGGTCGCTGGTGCTGAGCCAGGTGCTGTTGAGCATCGGGATCCCGTTCGCCCTCGCCCCGCTGGTGACCCTGACCAGCGACCCGGCGACGATGGGCGACCACGCCAACTCCCGGCCGCTGCGGATCGTCGCCTGGACGGTGGTGGCGCTGATCGTCGCGCTCAACCTCGCCCTCATCGTGCTCCAGCTCGCCGGGGCTGACTGATGGTCGAGCTGGACGACCTGAGCACGGTGGCGCAGGACTACGTGAAGGTCATCTGGACGTCCACCGAGTGGGGCGAGCCCCCGATCACCACCACCGGCCTCGCCGCCCGGCTGGGCACCAGCGCGCCGAACGTGTCCGAGACGCTGCGCCGGCTGGCCGGCCAGGGACTGGTGAGCTACGAGCCGTACCGGCCGGTCCGGCTGACGCCGGCGGGGGAACGCCTGGCCCTGGCCATGGTCCGGCGGCACCGGCTGATCGAGACCTTCCTCGCCGAGGTCGTCGGGTACGGCTGGGACGAGGTGCACGACGAGGCGGAGCGGCTCGAGCACGCAGTGAGCGACCAGTTGCTGGCCCGGCTGGACGCGCTGCTCGGCCACCCCGATCGCGACCCGCACGGCCACCAGATCCCCGGTCCGGACGGGGCGCTGGCGGTGGTGGGCCCGACGGCGACGCGTCTGAGC
>JAEYNS010000059.1 GCA_023412435.1 Actinomycetes bacterium
GGCAGCCACCGCTGCCGCCGACTGGCGGGCGCCTTCAGGGCTCCCGAGGCAGCGTGGAAGGCGAAGTAGCCGAGCATCCAGGTGGCGAACATCGCAGCCACGTGGGCTGGGAGCCGGTCGTCCTGCCAGGCCAGGACCGCGCCCGCGGTGAACGGCACCACCAGCATCGCCCAGGCACCGTGCTGGTTGGGCAACCAGCCAGCCGTCCGGGTGCGTTGAGCCACGCCCGCACCGTACCGGAAGCGCGCCCGCGGCCGCCGGTCAGCGCTCGCGGGCGGTGGTGGCGGCCACCGTGTAGTCGCGGTCGCGTGCCATCACCCGGGTTCGGCCGATCCGGCGCCGCAGGAACTGCAGGTAGGGCAGGTGGGAGTTGAAGACGGTCCACACCTGGCCGCCGGCGGCCAGGTGCGGAAGCGCGGACGCCACCAGGTCGAAGCCGGGGGTGGAGTCCTTGGCGGTCCCGACATGGAACGGCGGGTTGCAGACCACGAGGTCGAGGCGGTCCAGGGGCTGGGCCGGCAGGCCGTCCGCCCGCTCGACCACGACCTCGACCCCGTTGGCGGCGGCGGTGTCGGCGGTGGCGGCGCAGGCAGCCCGCGAGACGTCGACGGCACGGACGGACCAGCCCCGGCCCGCGAGCGTGGCGGCGAGGATCCCCGAGCCACAGCCCAGGTCGGCGGCCCGGCCGCCCCCGAACGGCTCGCGGGGAAGCGCCTCGAGCAGCAGCCGGGTGCCGGCGTCCAGCCGCTCGGCGGCGAACACCCCGGCGTGGCTGACCACTGTCAGCGGCGGGTCGGTGAGGATCGTCGTGCGCGGCCACGACCTCGGCCCCGGGGTCGGTCCGGTGGCGGTCAGCACCCGCGACTTCTGCCGGCCGAGGCCGGCCCTGACCTCGCCGAAGCTGGCCGCAGCACCCTGTTCATGGACCGGTTGAGGTGCTTCTGCCTGCCACCGGCGAAGACCTGGGCTTCCGCAACGGCGAGGGCGGCTATCCGTTCGGCGTAGTCCTGGAGCATGCCCAGGGACTTGGGCAGCCGCAGCAGCACCACCCGGACGCCGGCCAGCGCCGCCTCGTCGAGGGCGTCCAGCCCCGGCAGCGGCAGGAGCAGTTCGTCTCGCAGATCGTCGCAGTAGGCCCGCACCCGCCGCCCGATGGCGTGCAGGTGGCCGGCCAGGGCAGGGTCGTCGAGCACGAGAACGGGCGCCTCGGGGTCGAGGCCGAGGGGACCGGCGGCCTCGTCCAGCAGCAGTGACGAGACCGGATCAAGCCTCACTGGTCAACTGCCCGCGCTGCTTGAGGTCGGCGATGATCCGGGCGTGGAAGTCCTCGTCGATGCGGTACTTCGCGCGGTAGATCAGGTAGCCGACCACGATCAGCACCAGCGGCAGCACGAGCATGACGAGCTTCATGACCAGCAGGCCCTGGTCGTCCACGTCGCCGAACTGCTCGGCCTCGTTGATCCCGGCGACGATGGCGGTGATGCCGACGATCGCCGCCGCGAGGGCGGCCCCCACCTTGTTGATGAACGGCTGCAGGGCGAAGGTCACCGCGACGTTGCGGCGTCCCAGCTTCCAGTGCCCGTAGTCGATGGTGTCGGTGATGAACACCAGCATGAGCAGCACGACGTAGCTCTGGCCGATGAACAGCAGCAGCCCTGCGACCCCGATCGGGATCATGTTCATCGGCGAGAAGAAGAAGACGAGGTAGCCGACCACGATCATCGCGGTCGCCGCCGTGTAGAGGGTGGACCTGGCGAACCGGCGGCGCAGCACCGGGAACGAGAGGAACCCGAGCACCTGCGCCACACCCAGGACGGCGCCGAAGATCGTGTACATGCCCTCGTCGCCGTAGGCGTACTTGAAGAAGTAGACGCCGAAGCTCGTGGTGGTGATGTAGCCGGTCATGAACAGCACCATGGCGATGGCGGTCCACAGCAGCTGGTCGTTCTTCACCACCACGCCGGCCACCTCACGCAGCGTGGTGCGCTCCTGCTCGATCGCCAGCCTGGGCTCCTTGACCCCGAACAGGGTGACCGCCTGGCCGACCAGCATGATCGCGACCAGGGCGATCGCGAGCACCGTCCAGCCCGAGACCTTGCCGAAGGCCCCGGTGAGGACGCCCTGGGAGCCGACCAGCGGCACCACCGCGACCACGACGCTGAACAGGCCGACGGTGGCGAAGATCTTCGCGACCGCCCCGATCCGTTCGCGTGACTTCTGGTCGACGGTGAGGGCCGGCAGCATCGACCAGTACGGGATGTCGTTGGCGGTCCACGACAACCCCCACAGCAGGTAGATCACGGCGAAGGCGACCACCCAGGGCGCGCCGCGCAGGCCGATGTCGGTGAACATCAAGACGGTGAACAGCGCGGACGCGACCGCGCCGGCGGCGATCCACGGTTTGTAGTGCCCCCACCTGGTGCGGGTGTTGTCGACGATGGAGCCCATCACGATGTCCATCACGGCATCGAACAGCCGGGCCAGCAGGACGAGCACCGACACCCAGCCGAGCTCCCAGTTGGTGAGTTCCAAAGCCTCGGTGAGGAAGACCAGGAAGTACATGCTGACCAGGGTGTAGACCATGTCGCGGCCGAGCGTGCCGACCCCGAAGGTCCACTTGTTGCGCCGCTCCAGGCCGCTCGCCACGGCGGGTTCGGGGGCCGTGCCGTGGCCGGCGGCGGTGCCGGCGGGCGTGTGCGTCATGGGGTGAAGCTACTCCGGCTCGCTCGCGTCACCAACCTCCAGCACGGGCTCGCCCACCATCGTGTCGGCGGCGGCCTCCGGCCGGAACCTGTTGTCGGGGTAGTACCGTCCCTCGACCCACCGCCGGTAGGCCTCGTCGGTGACGCCCCGGTTGGCGATGACGTCGGCGTAGAACCGGCCGGACGCGCGCACCGTCCGCCGCTGGGTGACGTAGTCCAGTTCGACCAGGCCGAACCGAGGTTCTTCGCCCTCTGCCCACTCGAAGTTGTCGGTGAAGCACCAGTGGTAGTACCGCTCGATCGGCAGCCCCGAGCCTGCGATCTCGCGCAGGTGGTCGTACAGGTAGCGGGCGCGGAAGGCATCGGCGGCGTCGGCGGTGCCGTTCTCGGTGATCCAGATCGGACCGGGGTAGGCGTCGTGGACGCGGCGCGCCACCTCCACGATGCCGGCCGGGTGGACCTCCCAGCCGAGGTCGTTGACCGAGACGTCGGCGGCGACCCCGTCCCGCAGCCGGGTCACCGAACTGCGGGTGTAGTAGTTGATGCCCTGGAAGTCGTAGTAGCGGCCCGGCTCGACCTCGCGCGGCTGAACGAACGGGGCCAGGAACCTGCCGACGCTGAAGGCGCGGGTGAGCGCGGTCTGGAACAGGTACTCCGCTCCGACGGCGCTGAGCCGGTCGAGCGGATGCCACCGCCGCTTCGGCGCGAACACCCGCAGGTGGTTGGCCACCCCCACCCTGGCCTGCGGGAAGGCACGGTGGATGGTCCGGTAGGTGCGGATGTGGGCGACCGCCATCTGCTGCATCACCGCCTGTGCGCGCGGGATCGAGCCGGTCACCCCCGGCGGCCAGTCGCCGTCCAGCCAGCCCTTGGTGGCGTAGACGTTCGGTTCGTTGATGGTCACCCAGTCGTCCACCAGGTCGCCGATCCCTTCGAGCACGTGGTCGACATAGCGTTCGAAGACGGTCAACGACCTGCGGTGCTCCCAGCTGCCCTCGGCCTCGAACCACCACGGGTTGTTGAAGTGGTGGAGGGTGACCAGCGGGGTGATCCCTGCTGCCCGCAGCGCTGCCAACTCGTCGCGGTAGTGCGCCATCGCGGTCGCGTCGAAGCTGCCGGGGGAAGGCTCGAGGCGTGCCCACTCCAGGCCCATCCGGTAGTGCTTGATGCCGAGTTCGGACAGCAGCGCGATGTCCTGCTCGACCCGATTCCAGTGGTCGGCGGCTCGTCGAGGGGTGCTGCCGTCCTTGATCCGTCCCGGCTGGTCTGCCCAGCGGTGCCAGTTGGTGTCGGCGTCTCCACCCTCGATCTGGGTGGCCGCGGTGGCCACCCCGAGTTGCAGCCTCGGCAGCGTGAAGCCGGGAGATTCCAGGGACGGTGCCTGTACGGCGTTGGACATGTGGCCTCCTCGCTCCCATCATCCACCGACACGGGAATCGGCCCGCAAACCGGAAGAAACCGGCCTCCCGAGGGAGTATTGCCCTCGGCGGGCCGAAATCCACCGGTTTGCGGGCGAGTCCCCCGGGTCAGGCTCCGAAGCCCAGGAGCTCCAGCCCCGGCACCGCGACGCGGCAGGAGAAGATCGCGCCCGCCTCGGGCTCGTCCCCGGGCTCCAGGCCCTCCCTCGAGGTGGTGATGAACAGGGTCTTGTGATCGTCCCCACCAAGGCAGCAGGCGGTCGGACGGCTGACCGGCACGTCCACGACGTCGGTGAGCGTGCCGTCGGGGTCGAAGCGGCGCACCTGGCCCGCCCCGTAGAAGGCGATCCACAACCCCCCCGCGGCGTCCACGCACAGCCCGTCGGGGTGACCGTCGGAGTGCTGCAGGAAGATCCGCCGGTTGATCGGGCCCCGCACGGGGTCGTGGCTGAACACGTACGTGGTCTGGGGAGTCGAGTCGTTGAGGTACGCCAGCGTGCCGTCCGGGCTCCAGCCGAGGCCGTTGGAGATCGTCAGCTGGCTGACCGTGTCGAACAGGCCGTCGTCGCCGTCCCAGCGCCACACCGCCCCCGCATTCGGGGTCGCCTCGTAGGCCATGGTGCCGATGTAGAACCTGCCCTGCGGATCGCAGCCGCCCTCGTTGCAGCGCAGCCGTGGGTCGTCGATCACCGTGGCCGCCGGACGCAGGTCGGCCAGGTCGTCACGGTCGGCAAGGGCCAGATCGTGTTCCCGTGCGACGATCGCACCGCCGCCGATCCGCGGCCGGATCACCGCGGCGACCGGGGAGCCGACGCTCACCCGCTCCACCCCGTCCGGCCCAAGGGTGAGCACGTCCCCCGCCAGCATGTCCACCCACCGCAGCGCCTGCCAGCGCGGCCACCAGACCGGACCCTCGCCGTGGAAGGCGACAGGGTCGGTGAGCTGTTCGGCCTTCATCTCATCCTCCTCCGACGGCCTGCCACGAGCCTACGTGGCCGGGTCGGTCGGCGACCCTGTGATGCTCGCGGGACGGACCCCGACGGTGACGTCGGCTCTCGTCCTGGGGCAGAATCGCGAGCCACAGCATCCGGCAAGGGGGAGGGGCGCGATGCCGCAGGAGCCTGAGTCGCCCGGCGCGCCCGTGCTGGTGTCGGTAGACACCGACCCGCGGGCGGCCCGCACCTGGCTCGCCGCCCAGTTCGATGCACAGATGGAGCGGGCCGACCCCGCAGCGATGACACCTCGGCAGCGCGAGGGCGTGCAGAAGCTTGCTCGCCTGATGTGGTGGGCCGACGGCGTGGACGACTCCGAGGCACTGCTGGCCGAGGCGCTGCCCGCCGCGGTCCGGTCCGCTGCTGCCATCCCGGGGGCGAGTGCGGCACTGGCGCTGTACCTGCGCAATCTCGTCAACGAGGCGTGGGGGAGGTCGTGGGAGCACGGCAGGATGCGGCGCGGCATCGTCGCCGCCTGCGAAGCCTGGCGTGGGCTTCGTCTCTCGGGCCCCGACTCAGCGCTGGCAGGCGTGTGTTGGGGTCTGCTGGAGTTTCTCGGTACCGAGTTCGACGTCGAATCGGCCCTCCTCACCGGTCGCCTCGACGTCTCGCGCCAGTTGGCGCAGCAGGCGGCCACCGAGGCTGCGTGCCTGCTTGCCGTGGCCGAGGCTCTCCCCGAGCAGGACGGGCGCGAGATGGTGTGGCGGGAGATCCGCAACGAGGCGCTCTACTACGACACGGTGCGGGGTGCGATCGCCACCGTGGACGAGGTCCTCAACCGCCGGATCCCCACCGGCGCCGGCGAGCTGGAGCGCCTGAGTGCCGCCGCGGACACCGGCGACCTCAACTCGACTGACGCCAGCGAGCTTCGCGGCCACCTGGCCTCGCTGCAGTCCATCGTCGCCGCCGAGGCCACCGACTGGCTGCGAGTGGACGAGGGACGCTGCCGATTCCTCTACCCCTTCGCCTTGCGCTCTCCCTTGCCCGACGTCGATCGCAGGGCCATCAACGCCGTGATCACCACAGCGGCCCAGTGGCGCCCGGGTGGCCTTGCCGTCGTCCGCGTCGCGGAGGGCCTCGGCGTGAGCGACGCCTGGCAGGGCACCGATCCGCTCGGCCGCGCCTACGGCGGAGCTGTCGTCCAGCTGGACGACCTCGTCCTCACCACGCCGGACGGCACGGTCCTTGACACCATCACGCCGTCGATCCGGTTCTCCGAGCTGGGCAACCACGTCGTCGTCGTGGAGGTGGGATTGTCCGACGCGTTGCCTGGCCGGCTGGCCGAAGTGGTGCACCTGGCGTCCCCGTTGTTCGGTGACCTGACCGAGATCCCCGACCGGCTGCGATTGAGCCCAGCCACCGAACCCGACCGGGCACTCTCACGGCTCACCGACGTCGTCGCGGCTGTGGTCAGTGATCTCGGCCCGCTGCTGGACGCAGCGGCGCCGGTGACGGTCTCCGCGCTGAAGGGCTCCTTCGGGGTGGTCAGCGTGGTCGAGCGGGCAACCGTCTTCCATGGCACCGCCGACCTGGTCGGGGAGTCCATGGTCTCGGCGCCGGGTCTGCTGACGCTGTTCGGGGTGCAGCCGCTGGTCCACCCGCTGCCCAGTGGGGCGGCGTCGGTGGCCGACTGGGCGGTCTACGATCTGGCGGACGTCCAGACCCACAGGCTGCTGCACCTCAGCGACGCCTTGCTGGCTGCCAATGCGAATGTGTCGTTGCTGGCGAGCTTCGGCTCTCCCTCCTACGCGGTGGCCGACATCGAGAGCTACCTCGAGTTCGCCCACAGCATGCACGGCCTCTATCAGGGCTGGCGGGAGACGGTCCGTGAGCATGCGCAGGAGATCGCAGGGATCCTGCACCAGGTCGAGGCGGCAATGCCCGCCGACGACCCGGCGCAGGCAGAGGCCGGCCACGCCGACGCCCTGCGCGGGCTCGCGGTGCGGATCGAACGCGCCGAGCTCCGGCTGCAGTCCTTCGTGCAGGCCAACCAGGCGACCATGCTCTTCGTCGACTCCCCGACCCTTGTCACCTCACCCGCGCTGAGGATCGATCTCGACACCGTGCTGCGCTCCAACCGGTACGACGTGCTGAGGGCCGAATTCGAGCGTGCGGCGGGTGGCGTACTCGGCAGCCGCCTGCAGCAGTTGCTCGAGGTCTGTCACAGACGCATCGAGCAGGACGTCGAGGACAAGCGCGAGCTCCGCAATCGCCGGGTCGACAGGGTGGTGCAGGCAGCGGGCATCGGACTCGGCCTGATGGGCGTCTCGGGGCTGGTATCGGTGCTGCAGGCAGGCTTCGACCTCAAGGGCGAGATCACGTGGTGGCTGGCGGCGGCGATCCTGCTGCTGGCGGCCGCGCTGGGCCTTGTGATGTACCTCGTGTCCGGCGAGCGAACGGGAGCGTCCCGGACACGGACGGGCCGGCTCCGGTCGCGTCCGATCGGTCCGCCGACAGACTCCGGCGCGGTCCACCCGAGAACCTCGGATGATTCGATACCAGCGGCCCGCTCGCGGTACGGTTAGGCCGGACACGCGCCAGAAGGCGACGGGGACTACGGGGCGCCGCGGCGAGGGCTGAACACCCTCACCGCAGATCGCACCCGGAAGCCATCAAAGGAGATATCGGAGAAGTATGACCAAGTTTGTCTACGAGTTCAGCGAGGGCGACGCCTCGATGCGTAACCTGCTGGGTGGCAAGGGCGCCAACCTGGCTGAGATGACCGGCCTCGGGATGCCGGTGCCACAGGGCTTCACCATCACCACGGAGGCCTGCACCCAGTACTACCTCGACGGCGAGGTCATCAACGACGACATCCGCGGCCAGATCCTGGAGTTCGTCGGCAAGCTCGAGGAGATGACCGGCAAGAAGTTCGGCGATACCGAGAACCCGCTGCTGGTGTCGGTGCGCTCCGGCTCCCGGGCGTCCATGCCGGGCATGATGGACACGATCCTCAACCTGGGCATGAACGACACCGTGGTGGAGACCTTCGCCGCCAAGACCGGCAACCCGCGGTTCGCGTACGACTCCTACCGCCGCTTCATCCAGATGTACTCCGATGTCGTGATGGAGGTCGGCAAGTCCTACTTCGAGAAGCTGATCGACGAGATGAAGGAGGACCGTGGCGTCGAGCTCGACACCGAACTGACCGCGGACGACCTCAAGGAGCTCGCCGAGCAGTTCAAGGCCGAGTACAAGAACAAGATCGGCTCCGACTTCCCGTCCGACCCGATCGAGCAGCTGTTCGGCGCCGTGAAGGCCGTCTTCCGCTCCTGGGACAACCCGCGCGCCGTGTACTACCGCCGGATGAACGACATCCCGGGCGACTGGGGCAC
>JAEYNS010000062.1 GCA_023412435.1 Actinomycetes bacterium
CCAACGGGACGGTCATCTTCGACGGCCCGCACCCCCGGCGGATCGCCGCCGGGGTGGTGCGGCTGCTGACCGGCCTGACCGGCTACGACGACCTGGTCGTGGTGCGCCCCGCGGACTGGCTGGTGGACCTGGCCGCCCGGCTGGACCCCGACCTGCCGTCCGCCGAGGTAGCGCTGTACGACGACCCCACGCTCCCCCGGCTCGACCTGCCGCACGTCGAGCGGGTGCGCTCAGGGGCGCTCACGATCCTCACTCTCGACGAGCAGCACGCGGTGACGAGCGGCACGGGCTCCGGGATTTCGGCAGGCCCCGTCCTGACCGCGCTGCTCGGAGTCCAGGTGACCTGCCGCGGAGTACCCACCGTGCTCCGGCTGGCACGCCGGCTGCACAGTCTCCCGCGAGGCTGAGCTGGTGAGTCCGGCACTCCTGCGACCCGGCGCGGTCCAACCGCGCCGAGCGCAAACGTTCACTGCGGTCCCTCATGGCTGAGCAGATGGCTCGCACCGTCCGAATCCCCGACGGGGTCCCCGCGATCCTCCTAGGCTTGCTCTCGCGCTGCGCGGCCATCTGACGAAACCGGTGCCACCGGGCGAAGCCGGATGCCGCTGGGCGCCATCCCCGTCGCCAACACCCGAGCGCTGCCCGTCCTTCGGCCTGTCGTTCTGCGGTGGAGGCCCTCACAAAGGACCCCCATGACACAGGCTCTTCACGACGCGCCGGCCCTGGCCCGCCCGCTGGACACCGCACCACGCCCCGCCATCGCCGACCCGGGGCCACTCGGCCTCGCGGCGTTCGCGCTCACCACGTTCATCCTCAGCACGTTCAACGCAGGGCTGCTGCCCAAATCGGCCGAGGTTGTCATCCTGGGGGTGGCGCTGTTCTACGGCGGCCTCGCCCAGCTGTTCGCAGGCCTGTGGGAGTTCGCCAAGGGCAACACCTTCGGCGCGGTGGCCTTCAGCTCCTACGGTGCGTTCTGGATGTCGTTCTGGTATCTCCTCGAGCACTCCGGCCTGACCAAGGAGGACGCGGCCGCGGGCGTCGGCATCTTCCTGCTCGCCTGGACGATCTTCACCGCCTTCATGACGGTCGCCGCCCGACGGATCTCCGGTCTGCTGTACGGCCTGTTCGCGATCCTGGCGGTGACCTTCGTGTTCCTGACCGTCGGGGCGTTCGCCTCGGCAGCCCTGCTGACGCAGATCGGCGGCTACCTGGGTCTGATCACCGCCTTCACAGCCTGGTACGGGTTCTTCGCCGGGGTCATGAACCAGACCGGCAGGGGTCGCGTCCTTCCCACCTGGCCGCGGTGAGGCCGCAGCCGCGTTGACCCGGGTCTGATCACAGATCAGGAGTCGGGTACAGGGGGGGTCGGGTATCCAGCGCGTAGACCAGTTTGTGACAGCGAATCGGTGCAGCGTGATTGCACGTATTCCCTCGCTGACAAGCCGTTATACGCGCCCCGTTGTCAGTGGTGGCCCGTAGCGTGGCGTCATGGAAGCAGTCGTGGAAGCCCGATCGATCGGCCAGTTGCTGGCCGACCTCGGCACGATCCTCGACGCGCTCCACGAACCCGCCCTCCCTCGGCCGACCGACCGGGAACGACTCGATGCGCTCCGGGCCGCCACGCGCGCCGAGGCGCGGCTGCACGCCTGGCGAGCCGGGCTGGGGGCGGGCGTCGAGGCCGACGACGGAACCTGGCGGGCCCACGGCACCTCCGTCTCGACGTGGCTGGCCGACACCGGGAACCTCACCCGCCAGGAGGCCGGCCGGCTGGTGAAGCACGGCCGCGAGCTCGGCAGGTTCGCCCTGGTCGGGCGGGCCGCCGCAGCGGGAGAGGTGCTACCCGAGCAGGCCGACGCGATCACCGGTGTGCTGGACGAACTGCCCGACGACCTGGGCGCCGACGTCATCAGCGATGCGCAACGCATGCTGGTTGGGTTCGCCGCGAGCTACAACAGCACCGAGCTGCGCCGGCTGTCCCGCCACCTGCTCGAGGCAGTGGCCCCCGAGGCCGCCGAGCGCCTGGAGGCCGCCCGGATCGAGCGCGACCACCGCCTCGCCCAGAGGTCCCGGCACCTCACCTTCACCCACGACCACCACGGCTCGGTGCTCATCAGGGGCTCCCTGCCGGTCGTTGACGCCGAGCCGCTGGTCCGCATCGTCGAGGCCTATGCCGCGGCCGAGAAGCGTGCCCTGGAGGTCGCCGACCCACACACCGAGTACGTGACGCCGGCCATGCGACGCGCTGACGGGTTGCTCGCGATGGCCAACCACCACAGCCAGACCGCACTCGCGCCCAGCCACGGTGGCGACCGTCCCCGGATCGTGGTGACGCTCAGCTTCGACACCCTGGCCCGAGCGGCCGCAGGTGCCGGACTGCTGATCGCCGAGCTGGCGGCCAGCGGACGCCGGCTTCCCGCAGGGGCCCTGCGTCGGCTGCTGTGCGACGCCGACCTGCTGCCCGCCGTCCTCGATGGCCCGTCCGAGGTACTCGACGTCGGCCGCGAACGGCGGCTGGTCACCCCGGCCATCCGCGCCGCCCTTGCCCTGCGGGACCGCGGCTGCGTCTTCCCCGGCTGCGACAAGCCGCCCCAGGTCTGCCAGGCCCACCACCTCACCCCATGGTGGGCGGGTGGGCGCACATCCTTGTCGAACCTCGTTCTCGTCTGTCCACACCACCACGGCATCGTCGAACCCGGCCACGACCCCACCGCCGACCGGTGGGCCGCCAGGCTCGGCAGCGACGGCGTCCCCGAGGTGGTCCCGCCGCTGCGGGTCGAGCCGCACCGGCGGCCCCGTCGCCATTGCCGGTTCACCACCCCGATCCGGTCCCAGGCGGAACACCCTGTCGCGTCCACCCCCTCGGGGGTGAGGATGGTGCCCACCGGGGCCGGGTCCCCGCCGGGGAAGGGAGCGCCCACATGAAGATCGCAGTCCTCGGGACCGGGTCGGTAGGCCGCATCCTCGCTGCCCGACTGGCTGAACTGGGGCACGACGTGGTCGTGGGTACCCGGGAGGTAGCGGCGACGCTCGCCCGGACGGCGGCCGCTGGCCGCGACGAGCCGCCGTTCGCGGCCTGGCTCGACGCCAACCCCACCGTCGCCCTCGCCGACTACGCCGGCGCCGCCGCCAGCGCGGAACTGGTGGTCAACGCCACCAACGGCGCCGGGACACTGGCGGCGCTCGGCCAGGCCGGCGCGGAGAACCTGGCGGGGAAGGTGCTGGTCGACGTGTCGAACCCCCTCGACTTCTCCGCCGGAATGCCGCCCACCCTGTTCGTCAAGGACACCGACTCCCTCGGCGAGCAGATCCAGCGCGCCTTCCCCGACGCCCGGGTGGTCAAGACACTGAACACGCTGACCGGTGCGCTGCAGGCTGACCCGGCCGTGCTGGCCGGCGGCGACCACACTGTCTTCGTGAGCGGGGACGACGCCGAGGCCAAGCAGGCGGTCACGAGCCTGCTGGAGAGCCTCGGCCACCGCGACGTCATCGACCTCGGCGACATCACGACCGCCCGCGGCCCCGAGATGTACCTGCCGCTGTGGCTGCGGCTGTGGGGCGCGCTCGGGACGGGTCAGCTCAACATCAAGGTGGTCCGCTGAGCCGGAGGCACCGGCCTGGCCCGGGTGGGCCGCCGCCACCGCCTAGCATGACGGCATGCGCATCGTGGTGGTGGGAGCAGGCGGCGGCACCGGCCGCCTCATCGTTGACGAGGGACTGCGGCGAGGGCACGAGGTGGTAGCGGTGTCCCGCCGCGGGACCGGGCGCCCCGAGGTGACCGACGTGCAGGCTGATGCGACCGATCCGGCTGCGCTGGCCGAGGCCTTCCGGGTGTCACCCGACGCCGTCGTGGTGACGGTCGGCGGTGCGCCCGGCAGTCCCCGCAACCGGACCGACGTGACCCGGGCCGTGCTGGCCGCACTACCGGAGGGGAGCCGTCCGCGGGTGGTGGTGCAGTCCTCGATCGGGGCCGGCGACTCGATGCGGTTCCTGCCTCCGCTGATGCGCCCGGTCGTCTCGCTGGGGCTGGGCAAGGCGCTCGCCGACCACACCGAGCAGGAGGCCGTGATCACGGGGTCCGGCCTGCCGTGGACGGTAGTGCGGCCCGGCCAGCTCACCGACAAGCCGGCCAGCGACAAGGCGGTGGCAGTCCTCGAGCCCGGCAGGTTCGTCCCCGTCGTGTCCCGCACCGACGTCGCGCGCCTGGTCCTCGACCTGCTCGCGGACCCTGTGGCCGAGGACAGGTATTACGCCCTGGGGACCGCCGGCTGAGCGCAGCGCCGGGGTCGTCAGTTCGCGGAGTGCGTGAGCGCGGCCAGGATGCCGTCGGCAGCAGCCTCGAAGCGGTCCACGTCCCGGTAGGGCCGCGACAGCAGCATCGCGCCTTCCAGTCCGCTGACGATCGCCCGCGCCGTGTCTTCGACCGAGCGACGCAGCCGGAGCTGGCCCGCCGCCTCGCCCTCGCGCAGCACGTCTGCGAGCCAGGCCTCGTTCTGGTCGAAGAAGGAGACCACAGCCTCCCGCATGGCCGGGGGCAACGTCTGGTACTCCGCCGCCAGCATGCCGCACAGGCACAACCGGTTCGCCCGCAGCACGTCACCATAGAGCGCGACGTAGGAGTTGAGCCGGTCGGCGGGTTCGCCACCCGAAGTCGCGATCCGCTGCAGCGCCGCCATGAACCGTCCGGTGTAGCGCGCGATCAGCGCTTCGCCCAACTGGGCCTTGTTGCCGAAGTGGTAGTGCAGGTTGGCGCTGGTCATCTCCAGCCGGGCGGCCACGTCGGCGTAGCTGAAACCGTTGAAGCCCCTGGTCTGGACGAACTCCTCAGCGGTGTCGAGGATGCGTCCAGCCATCACCGGTTCGGCCTGTCGCTCCCGCCTCGCCATCGAGATTCCTTCCCCCCATTGACACTTACTAACTAGTAAGTCAGTACTAGCGCAGGGGACCCCATCCAGGAGGGACCGACATGCAGCAGACCGAGCACCGGAGCTTCGAGGCTCCCGACGAGACCCGCCAGTTCCCCAACGGGCAGGCCCAGATCCTCATGATCGGCGACAGCGAGGTAGGCCGGCTCGTGTTCCAGCCGGGCTGGCGCTGGTCCACCGACGTCCAGCCGATCGCCGGTACCGGCAGTTGCGAGGCACCGCACTTCCAGTACCACGTCAGCGGCCGGCTCGGCATCCGGATGGATGACGGCACGGAGTTCGTCGCCGGCCCCGGCGACGTCACCTCCCTGCCGAGCGGTCACGACGCCTGGGTGGTCGGCGAGGAACCCGTGGTGGTGGTCGACTGGTACGGCGCCAGCAACTACGCCAAGAGCCCGGCCACCGCCGACCACGCTGCCGGATAGCTGCCGGCCACCGACTCAGCCGACCAGCGCACCGCCGAGCTTCCAGTCCCGCACCTCGGGCAGGTCCTCCAGGTGCTCGACTATCCACTCGCCGTGCCGGGTCAGCTGGCGCTCGCAGTACGCCCGCAGCTCCTCGGCACCGGCAGGTCGGGCCCTGGTGTTGTTCAGGCAGTCCAGCACCAGGTGGTACCTGTCGACCCGGTTGCGCACGACCATGTCGAACGGTGTCGTCGTGGTGCCCTCCTCGATGAACCCGCGGGCCCGGAACCTGTCGGCGTCCGGCCGGCCGTGGACGAGTTGGTGGATGGCGCCCGGGAAGCCGTGGAAGGCGAAGACCACGTCGACGTCGTCGGTGAAGGTGGCGGAGAACTCCTCGGCGCTCATGCCGTGCGGGTGGTCCTTGGGACGGTACAGCGTCATCAGGTCGACGACGTTGACCACCCGCACCTTCAGTTCCGGCAGCCGCTGCTTGAGCAGGTCCGCTGCCGCCACCGCCTCCATGGTCACCACGTCACCCGCGCAGGCGATCACGATGTCCGGCCTGGCGTCGCCCAGGCCCTCGGTGCCCGCCCAATCCCAGATCCCGTACCCGCGGGTGCAGTGCTCGACCGCCTCCTCCATCGACAGCCACTGCGGCTGGGGCTGCTTGTCCTGGACGATCAGGTTGACGTAGTCGCGGCTGCGCAGGCAGTGGTCGGCCACCTCGACCAGACAGTTCGCGTCCGGCGGCAGGTAGATCCGGCTCACCGTGCCGCGCTGGTTGAGGACCACCTGCAACAGCATCGGCGACTGGTGGGAGAACCCGTTGTGGTCATTGCGCCAGCAGGTGGAGCTGAGCAGGATGTTCGTGCTCGGCACCGCGGCACGCCAGTCCAGGTGCTCCGCCTCCTCCAGCCACTTCGCCTGCTGCATGGTCATGGACGCTGCGACCATCGCAAAGGCCTCGTAGGTGGCGAACATTCCGTGCCTGCCGGTCAGGGTGTACCCGTCCAGCCAGCCGTGGCAGTTGTGCTCGCTGAGCACCTCCATGACCCGTCCTTCCGGGCCGATCGCAACGTCGAAGACGTCGGTGCGCTCCATGAACGCCCGGTCCGACACCTCGAAGACCGCCCCCAGCCGGTTCGAGTTCGTCTCGTCGGGGCAGAACAGCCGGAAGCTGTCGGGGTTGCGCCGGTACACCTCGCGCAGGAACTCGCCGAGCTTGCGGGTCGACTCCAGCCGGCTCTGGGTGCGGGTGGCTGGGGTCACCTCGACGCCGAAGTCGCGGAAGTCGGGCAGGTCGAGGTCGGTGGTCAGCACGCCCCCGTTGGCGTGCGGGCTCGCGCTCATCCGCAACTCCCCCGTCGGGTTGTTGGCGGCCACCAGCGGTGTCGGAGCGCCCTGGGGGTCGAAGAGCTCGTCGATCCGGTAGGACCGCAGCCACTCCTCCAGCAGGGCGAGGTGGGCAGGGTCGTCCTTCACGCCGGCCAGGGGCACCTGGTGGGAGCGCCAGGTGCCTTCGACCACCTCGCCGTCCACGGTGTGGGGGCCGGTCCAGCCCTTCGGCGTGCGCAGGATGATCATCGGCCAGCGCGGCGGCGGCCCGTCCCAGATGTCGGCGGCACGGGCCTCCGCCTGGATCTCGTGAATCCGTTCCACGCAGTACGCCAGCGCGGCGCCGAACCGCTCGTGCATCCAGGGCAGGTCCTCACCCTCCACCCAGACCACCTCGTAACCATGGCCGGAGAGGATGTCCTCGACGTCGGCCGGCTCCTTGCGGGCCAGGACCGTGGGCCCGGCGATCTTGGCGCCGTTGAGGTGCAGGATCGGCAGTACCGCCCCGTCGCGGCGAGGGTTGAGGAAGGAGATCCCCTTCCAGCCGCCCTCCAGCGGACCGGTCTCGGCCTCCCCGTCACCCACCACCGCGGCCACCAGGAGGTCGGGATTGTCGAACGCGGCCCCGAATGCGTGGGAGAGGGCGTAGCCCAGTTCGCCGCCCTCGTGGATCGAGCCGGGCGTGGTCACCGAGGCATGGCTGGGGATGCCACCGGGGGCTGAGAACTGGCGGAACAGTTGCTGCAGGCCGGGCACATCCTGGGTCACCTTCGGGTAGATCTCGGAGTAGGTGCCTTCCAGCCAGCCCGCGGCCACCAGCGCGGGACCGCCGTGGCCAGGGCCCGCTATGTAGAGACAGTCCTGGCCCGTCCTGAGGATCAGCCGGTTCAGGTGCGCATAGATGAAGCCGAGCCCCGAGCTCGTCCCCCAGTGACCCAGCAGCCGTGGCTTGATGTCGTCCGCGGTCAGCGGTCGGGCCAGCAGCGGGTTGTCCTGCAGGTAGATCTGTCCCACCGTGAGGTAGTTGCAGGCGCGCCACCAGGCGTCGATGCTGGCGATCTCGTCACGGGTCAGGGGTGGAATCTGCATGGCCCCACGCTATTGCCCGGCGTTCCTGGCAGGAAGGGCGGACTAGAACAGCGCGCTCATGAGGTCGCGCCGGGCCTTGAGCACCGCCGGGTCGGACTGCCCGACCGTCTCGAACAGTTCGAGCAGCCGGAGCCGCAACTGCTCGCGCTGCGGGCCGGAGGTCTCCCGGATCGCCGCGAGCAGCCGGTCGAAGGCCGCACCGGGGTTGCCGCCGGCGAGCTCCACGTCGGCGGCCGCGGTCTGAGCGTCGACATCGCCAGGCGCCTGGGCCGCTCGTGCCAGCACGGCGGACGGGTCCTGCCCGCCCAGCCGCACCAGCAGCGCGGCCTGGGCGCGGCCGGCCTTGGCTTCAGGGTCGTTGGGGGTCTGGGCGAGCAGCTTGTCGAACTCGGCCACCGCGGCCTCGAAGTCACCGCGCTCGAGCGCTGCGTCGGCCTCGGCGAACCGGGGGTCCGGCCCCGCCTCGGCGTCGATCGACACCGGCTCGGCCCGTCCGACCACGCCGGCCCCGGCGGCCGCCTGCAACAGCTGCCCGATCACCGCCTCGACCTCCGCCTTGGGACGGGTGCCCTGGAACAGCGGCGCCAACTGGCCCCCGACGACGCCGATCACGGTGGGCACCGCCTGCACTCCGAAGGCGGCGGCGATCTGGGGTGAGGTGTCGACGTTCACCCGGGCCAGCAGGTACTTGCCTCCGGCGGCGTTGACGAGGTCGGTGAGGTCGTCGGACAGAGCCTGGGCGTTCGCCCGCGGCGAGTACAGCTCGACCACCACGGGGTGGCGCAGGGAGAGCTGGATGGTGGCCTCGAACGAACGCTCGTCGACCTCGGTCACATAGCTCGCTCCGGGCGGCGACGGCGGCGCCTTCGCCGCCGCGGCGATGCCGGAGAGATCCATGGCGCGGGAGATGTTGAGGCCGTTGGGAGTCACGCCCTGCATTCTGCCAGACCGCTTCCAGCGCCCCGGGCCCACGACCCCCGCAGGATTCCCCCGGCCCCTCGCCCTGCCCCGACTTGAGGGGGCAAGATGGGCCCATGGCTCACGACCGTGCGGGGCAGGTTGCACTCCCCGAAGACCTGATCGATGTCGATGCCCTGGTGGCCGCCTACTACGACCTGACGCCGGACCCCGACGACCCGGACCAGCAGGTCTCGTTCGGGACGTCCGGGCACCGCGGGTCCAGCCTGGACACCGCCTTCAACGACGCCCACATCGCCGCCACCACCCAGGCCATCGTGGAATACCGCGAGACCCAGGGCGTCACCGGCCCGCTGTTCATCGGCAAGGACACCCACGGCCTGTCGGCACCGGCCTGGCGCACCGCTATCGAGGTGCTGCACGCCCACGGTGTCGACGTCCGGGCCGAGCGGGATGAGGACTTCACGCCGACCCCGTCGGTCTCCCGGGCGATCATCGTCTACAACCGCGACCACACCGGTCCGCGGGCGGACGGCATCGTCGTCACCCCCTCGCACAACCCACCCCGCGACGGCGGCTTCAAGTACAACCCGCCGCACGGAGGACCTGCCGACACCGACGCCACCGGGTGGATCGCCGGGCGGGCCAACGAACTGCTGCGCGACCCGGGCGCGGTGAAGCGGACGCCGTACCAGCGGGCAGCGAGCGAGATCATCCGGGTCGACTACCTCGGCGCCTACTGCGAGGACCTGCGCAACGCCATCGACCTGGACGCGATCGCCTCGGCCGGAGTGCACATCGGCGCCGACCCGCTGGGCGGCGCGTCCGTCCAGTACTGGGAGTACATCGCCGACCGCCTGGGCATCGACCTGACGGTGATCAACCCCGCGGTCGACCCGACCTGGCGGTTCATGACCCTGGACTGGGACGGCAAGATCCGGATGGACTGCTCCTCGCCGTACGCGATGGCGAGCCTGATCACCAACCGGGACGCCTACGACATCTCGACCGGCAACGACGCCGACGCCGACCGGCACGGCATCGTGACCCCGGATGCCGGCCTGATGAACCCCAACGCCTACCTGGCGGTGGCGATCCAGTACCTGTTCAGCCACCGCGAGGCCTGGCGGCCGGACGCCGCCGTGGGCAAGACCCTGGTCTCCTCCTCGCTCATCGACAAGGTGGCGGCCGACCTCGGACGCCGCCTGGTCGAGGTCCCGGTCGGCTTCAAGTGGTTCGTGCCGGGACTGATGAGCGGCGACCTGGGGTTCGGCGGCGAGGAGTCCGCCGGCGCGTCCTTCCTGGCCCGCGACGGATCGACCTGGACCACCGACAAGGACGGCATCCTGCTGGCCCTGCTGGCGTCCGAGATCAAGGCGGTCACCGGCAAGTCGCCCAGCGAGCACTACGCCGACCTCGAGACCCGCCACGGTGCCTCCACCTACGCCAGGGTGGACGCCCCTGCCAACCGGGAGCAGAAGGCGAAGCTCGCCCGGCTCTCGCCCTCCGACGTCACCGCCACCGAACTCGCCGGTGAGCCGATCACCGCCACGCTGACCAATGCCCCCGGCAACGGGGCACCGATCGGCGGGCTCAAGGTCGCGACCGCGTCGGCGTGGTTCGCCGCCCGTCCCTCGGGCACCGAGGACGTGTACAAGATCTACGCCGAGTCGCTCAAGGGCCCAGACCACCTCCGGCAGGTCCAGGAGCAGGCCCGCGAGGTGGTGAACGCCGTCCTCGGCTGACCCCGTCAGGTTCCTCGTCGGGCCGCCCCGACGAGCCGGATATGAAAAGGTATGACCATGAGCAATGACGATCTCTTCATCTGCGTTGACCACGTCGGCTACGCCGTTCCCAATCTCGACGAGGCCATCAAGTTCCACACCGAGGTGCTCGGCTGGCGCGTCCTCCACCGCGAGACCAACGCCGAGCAGGGCGTCGAGGAGGCGATGATCGGGACCGGCGACCAGCTGGCCGAGAACGCCCAGGTTCAGCTTCTCGCCCCGCTGAACGAGCAGAGCACGATCGCGAAGTGGATCGAGCGCAACGGCGGTAAGGGCGGCATCCAGCAGGTCGCCTACCGGGTCGCCGACCTCGACAAGGTGAGCGCGGTTCTGCGTGAGCGCGGCGTCCGGCTGCTGTACGACGAGCCCAAGCGCGGCACCGGCGGCTCGCGGATCAACTTCGCGCACCCGAAGGACGCCGGCGGCATCCTGCTCGAGCTGGTGGAACCCGCCGCCCACTGAGCGGCCACCCGGCAGCGGTCGACGCCGGGGTGGGCGGTAGCATCGGAAGCGGGGGGGGGG
>JAEYNS010000207.1 GCA_023412435.1 Actinomycetes bacterium
GCCGCGGGTCGAACTGGGCTGCCCTGGCGCCCGGCAGGGTGGCCAGCAGTTCCCGGGCCTTGCCCGCGACCTTGTGCTCGCTGAGCAGCTCGTAGCGGGTGGCCACCGTCCGGCTCACCGAGGTGAAGTCCCGCTTGCCCTGGGCCATCCAGTAGCCCAGCGCCGCGAACGCGATCCCGATCACGATGCCGATCCCCAGGGCCGAGATCAGCAGCACGAGGAAGTTCGCCTGCGGCTGCAGGATCCACATCAGGAAGGCGACCAGCAGGCCCGTCGAGAGCCCGCTCTGCACGCCCTGGTTGATCACCGTCCCCCAGGTGCGGCGACCCAGCACCCGCTCGATGGAACGCAGGTCAGTGCCCACGATGGCGAGGTTCTCGACCGGGAAGTGCGCGTCGGCGAGGTGGTCGACCGCCCGCTGGGCGTCCTCGTAGGTGGCGAAGTTGCCGACCGACTGGGGGAACTCCAGCTTGAACAGGTCGCCCAGTTTCGGGCTCTGCTGGGTCATCCGACCTCCATTCCGGCCGCGCGTCCACGGGCCACTATCGCAGCGGCGAGCTTGACGCCCGCTTCGTCCACCATCTCGTCATCCACCACAATGGCACCGACCGCTCCCCCGGCGACAGCGGTGGCCCGCGCATAGGCGGCCTGGATCCGCAGCGCGCGCTCGAAATCTGCCGGACGCGGGGAGAACACCTCGTTGCCGATCTCGACCTGGCCCGGGTGCAGCACCCACTTGCCGTCGTAGCCCAGCGCTGCCGACAGCTCGGCCGAGCGTCGGAAGCCAGCCAGGTCGCGGATCGCGACGTAGGGGCCGTCGATCGCCTGCAGCCCGTGCGCGCGGGCAGCGACGAGGATCGACATCAGGACGTGGTGGAAGGCGTCCGCGGGGTACCCGGCCGGCTGGGCGCCGACATTGAGCCCGCCCATGCCGAGGCTGGCCATGAAGTCGCCGGGGCCGAACACCAGCGACTGCAGCCGGGGACTGGCCGCGGCGATCTCGTTGACGTGCAGCAGGCCGATGGCGTCCTCGATCTGCACCTCGAGCCCGATCCGTCCAACCGGGAGCCCTGCGGTGTGCTCGACCTGGGTGAGCAGCAGGTCGAGCGCGTGCACCTGGGCGGCGGACTGCGTCTTCGGCAGGACGAGGGCGTCGATCGCCGCACCGGCGCCGGCGACGACCTCGATGACGTCCCCGTAGGTCCAGGGACTCTCCCAGCCGTTCACCCGGACGGTGACCAGCGGCGCAGTGAAGCCCTCAGCATTCAGCGCCTCGACGATCCGCGTCCTCGACTCGACCTTCACCGCGGGCGCCACGGCGTCCTCGAGGTCGAGGAAGACCGCGTCCACGGCCAGCCCGCGGGCCTTGGCGATGAAGCGGTCGGAGGACCCGGGGACGGCGAGAACGGTGCGGCGGGTGGCGGTCACGGACCCAGCCTACGGGGGACGGACCCGCCTGTGCCGACCGGTCGGCCGACCCCCCGGCTCGGTGGACAGTTGTGGCCGAGTTCGGCAGCAAGGGTCCAGCGAACCCCGGAGCGCGGACGAGGAACCGTCCCCCTGACCCGCGGAACCGTCCCCCTGACCCGAGGAACCGTCCCCGTGGGTCAGCCGACGGGGGTGAGGCCCAGGCTCTTGCCGACCAGGCTGATCCGGCGGGCAGCCAGGTGATCGGCGAGGCCCGCGAGAACCGCGGCGGCCGGACGGCCCGGTTCGGTGGCGACCAGCGGGACGCCCTCGTCCCCCGCGCCGGACATGGCAGGGTCCATCGGCACCTCGGCCAGCAGCGGGATCTCGTAGCCGAGCCGCTCGCTGAGCGTCTGCGCGACCGCCTCCCCACCGCCGGTGCCGAAGACGTCGACCCGGTGCGTGGACGAGCAGTCGGGACAGGTCACCTCGAGGTAGGCCATGTTCTCCACCACGCCGAGCACCTTCTGCTCCAGCATCGAGGCCATCGTGCCGGCCCGCTCGGCGACCTCGGCCGAGGCCTGCTGCGGCGTGGTCACCACCAGCACCTCGGCGTTGGGCAGCTTCTGGCCCAGCGAGAGCGCCACGTCACCGGTGCCGGGCGGCAGGTCGACCAGCAGGAAGTCGAGGTCGCCCCAGTACACGTCGGCCAGGAACTGCTGCAGGGCCCGGTCGAGGATCGGCCCGCGCCAGGCGATCACCTGGTCGCGACTTCCCTTCAGCATGCCGATCGAGATCACCGTCATCCCCATCGACGGCACCGGGAGGATCATCCCGTCCACCACCGTCGGCACCGCGTCGGCGAGCCCCAGCATCGGCGGGATCGAGTGGCCGTAGATGTCGGCGTCCAGCACTCCGACCCGCTTGCCCTTCGCGACCAGCGCCATCGCGAGGTTCACCGTCACCGAGGACTTGCCGACCCCGCCCTTGCCGGAGGAGACGAGGATCACCTGGGTGCGGTTGTCGGGACGCGAGAACGGGATCTCGCGCTCGGCGACGCCACCGCGCAGCTGCTGCTTCAGCTCGGCCCGCTGGGTGTCGCTCATGGTGCCGAGGGTGAGGTTGACCCCGGTGATGCCCTCGACAGCCGTCGCCGCCGCCGTCACGTCGGAACGGATGGTGGCCTGGAGCGGGCAGCCGGCGATGGTCAGCAGGACGGTGATGTCCGCCACCCCGGCCTCGTCCACCGCCACCGATTCGACCATGCCCAGCTCGGTGATCGGCCGGCGGATCTCCGGGTCGATCACGGTGGCGAGGGCTTCGTTGACGGCGCTGACTAGTGAGGACATGCCCCAACCCTAGTCGTGACCCGCGGCGCGGAACCAACTGGTGCCGCGACGCCCGGGCGGAGCCCCGACCGGCCCCGGCCTAGTCGCGATCCGCGGTGGCCCGCGGCTTCCGCTCGGTAGCCTCGGGATCCTCGCGCTCCTCGAGGTCGGCGAGCAGCTCGCGCAGCTCGGACCTGATGAAGTCGCGGGTGGCCACATCGTTCATCCGGGCCCGCAGCGAGGCGATCTCCCTGGCCAGGAAGTCCATGTCGGCCCGGGACTGCTCGGCGACCTCCCGGTCGTGCTCGAGGCTCACCCGGTCGCGGCCCTCCTGCCGGTTCTGTGCCAGCAGGATCAGCGGCGCCGCGTAGGACGCCTGCAGCGACAGCAGCAGGGTCAGGAAGATGAACGGGAACTCGTCGGGAAAGCCGACCACCACGTTCCAGGCGATCCAGCTGATGATGAACACCGACATCCAGATGATGAACTTTCCGGTGCCCATGAACCGCGCCGCCGACTCCGCGAAGTCGCCGAAGGCGTCGTCGCCCAGCCGCATCCGTGGCATCCAGCTGGTGCGTCGGCCCGGGGTGTCGAGCCGCGGATCCTGCCTAGCCATCGGTCACCTCCGCCTCCAGCCGGTCGAGCTGAACCCCGCGCCAGTCGCTGGGCAGGATGTGGTCGAGCACGTCGTCCACCGTCACCGCTCCGAGCAGCCGCCGTTCGGTGTCCACCACAGGCGCACACACCAGGTCGTAGGTGGCGAAGTACCGCGACACCTGGGCGATGGTGTAGGACGGCGTCAGCGGCGTGATGTCGGGGTCGATCAACCCCGCAGCGAGCAGGGACGGCGGTTCGCGCAGCAGCCGCTGGATGTGGACGGCGCCGAGGTAGCGCCCCGTCGGGGTGTCGAGCGGGGAGCGGCAGATGAACGCCAGCGCGGCCATCGCGGGGGTGATCTCCTCCTGCCGCAGCGCGGCCAGGGCGTCGGCCACGGTCGCGTCGGCGGCGAGGACCACCGGCTCGGGGTTCATCAGGCCGCCGGCGGTCTCGGCGTCGTAGCTCAGCAGGGTCCTGACGTCGCGGGCCTCGTCCGGCTCCATCTTGTCCAGGATGTCCTCGGC
>JAEYNS010000239.1 GCA_023412435.1 Actinomycetes bacterium
ACCGAGGAAGACCAGCCGGGTCGTCATCGAGTTCGTCATACTCCACTGTGGCGCAGGACGCCGCCCGGCGCGGGAGGATCGCCGCGGCCGGTGTCCACCTGATGATCGCAGGGTCTCAACGTCACGCTGAGGATCTGGGCGGTCAGCAGTCGGAATCCGTTGACCGGTCGGGCATGGGACCCATAGCCTGCGGGAATCCCGCCCTTCGGGGCGGCTGCCCGAGGCCGGACCCCCCCGGTCTCACCTCGCGAAAGGCTTGGTAGCACCTTGTTCCGCAAACTTCTGGTCGCCACCGGCGTCCTCGCCCTGGCTGTCCCGACCTACGCCTACGCCGCCCCGGGCGACGATGACCCCACCGACCGGTTCGCGAAGGCCCCGTCTGCGGGCAAGATCGCGGCTGACCTCCGTCCAGCGAACCCGAGCCGTGATGCGAAGGTCCAGGTGATGGTGGAGGTCGCTGGCGACCCGGTCGCCGTCGTCGAGGCCGAGCGCGGCAGCAAGCTGACCACGAAGGAGCGCAAGGCGGTCAGGGACAAGCTGCGCAAATCGCAGGACAAGGTCGCCAAGACCATCACCAGCCGTGGCGGCAAGGTGCGCTCCACCATGCAGTCGGCCTACAACGGCATGCGGGTGCAGATCGCACGCTCGCAACTGGACAAGGTCGCGGAGCTGCCCGAGGTGGTGGGCATCCACGCCATCTTGCTCTACAGCCTCGACAACGCGGTCTCGGTGCCCTACCTGGGCGTCCCCCAGGTCTGGCAGGACACCGGCTACACCGGTGAAGGCATCAAGGTCGCCATCATCGACACCGGCATCGACTACACCCACGCCAACTTCGGTGGCCCCGGCACGGTCGAGGCCTACCAGGCCGCGCGCGCCGCAGAGGCGTCACCGGCCGATCCCGCCTTGTTCGGTCCCGCCGCCCCCCGGGTGAAGGGCGGCTGGGACTTCGTCGGTGACTCCTACGACGCCGACCCCGACAGCGCCACCTACCAGCCGGTGCCGCACCCCGACCCCAACCCGCTGGACTGCGACGGGCACGGCAGCCACGTCGCCGGCACCACCGGAGGCAGCGGGGTGCTGGCCGACGGCACCACCTACCCCGGTCCGTACGACGCGTCGACCCCCGGCCAGAGCTACCGGATCGGCCCCGGCGTCGCCCCGCAGGTCGACCTCTACGCGCTGCGCGTCTTCGGCTGCAACGGCAGCACCGACGTCACCACCGAGGCCATCGACTGGGCGGTCGCCAACGACATGGACGTGATCAACATGTCCCTCGGCTCGCCGTTCGGCCGCGCCGATGATCCCTCGTCGGTGGCGGCCAGCAACGCCGTCGGTGCCGGCGTCGTGGTTATCACCTCGGCCGGCAACCAGGGGCCGAATCCGTACCTGACCGGCGCTCCGGGTGTCGGCAACGGTGTCATCGCGGTCGCCGCGGTGGACTCCATCCCGACCTTCCCCGGCGCGCTGCTCAGCTTCAGCAACGGCACCTCGCTGGCGGCGATCAACGCCAACGGTGCCGTGCTGCCGTCCGGCCCCTTCAGCGTGGTCGTGCTGGAGGACATCGCGGACACACAGGACGAGGACGAGTCCCTTGGGTGCTCGGTCGATGCCTATACCAGGAACGGCATCACCGCCGGCGGCAACCAGCTGGCGGCGGCGACCCGTGGCGACTGCGCCCGGGTGGCCAAGGCGATCTACGGCCAGCAGGCCGGTGCTGCCGCCGTCCTTCAGATCAACACCGACGCCAGCTACCCGCCCTTCGAGGGCGACATCACCAGCAACCCCGACACCGGGGAGCCCTACGAGGTGACGATCCCGTTCCTGGGCGTCCGTTCCACCGACCGGGCCGCGGTGGTGGCCGCCGAGGGCGGCACCGTGACCATCGCCGAGCAGGACCTGGCCAACCCCGGCTACCGCGGCTACGCCTCGTTCAGCTCGGGCGGTCCGCGCAGCGGTGACTCGGGGATCAGCCCGAACGTCGCGGCGCCCGGGGTGTCGATCGTCTCCACCGGTGTAGGTACCGGCAACGACGCGGCGACCATCTCGGGCACCTCGATGGCGGCCCCGCACGTGGCCGGGGTCGCGGCGCTGGTGGTCCAGGCGCACCCGAAGTGGAACGCCGCCGAGGTCGCCTCGGCGATCGTCACGACCGCCGACCCGGAGAAGGTCGCCGGACAGCGCCTGGTGCGCGGTGGCGTCGGCCTGGTCGATACCGCGCAGGCGGTCGCGACCCAGGTGGTGGTAGCCGCTGATCCGTACCTGACCAGCAAGGGCTGGTACCGCGAGGCCTCGTTGTCCTTCGGGTTCGCCGAGCCCAGTGGGTTCTACCGCAAGACGAAGACTCTCGTCATCACGAACAAGGGCAAGGCGCCCGTCACCTACCGGTTGTCCTCGACCCCGGACGCGGCCTCCCTGGCTGGCGGCAGGATCAGCCTCAGCCCGAGCGTGGTCACGGTGAAGCCCGGCAAGACCGCACGGGTGAAGGTCACCCTGACGGCGCATGCCGCCCAGCTGGGCGTGTCCTCGGCCGACGACCAATTCGCCTTCCACCAGGTCTCAGGCCAGATCGTGCTCACCGCCGGTGACCAGGTGCAACGGGTGCCGTACCTGCTGGTGCCGCGGGCCCAGGCGAAGGTCACCGACCTCAACCACGGCCGGTTCCCGCTCACCACCAAGGTCACGCCGACTCCGAGCGCGACGCCCACCCCGAGCGTCTCCGCCGGCACGGAGCCGGCCGCGTCGACCCCGGGCGCGGCGCCCCAGGCGACCACGGCGGCCGAGCCCGACCACGGTCGGCCAGGCGGGAAGAAGGATCCGGTCAAGCCGACCCCGAAGCCGCCCGAGCCGCCGAAGCCGACCCCGGTCGTGGTTCCGGCCACGTCGGCGACCATCAAGCTGGCCAACCGCGGAGCGGTCGACGCCGGCGCCGACTTCTACACCTGGGGTCTGAAGGACCGCAGGGA
>JAEYNS010000351.1 GCA_023412435.1 Actinomycetes bacterium
CTGCAGCACCGCGCCGACGCCGACGCCGACCGCGAGGACGGCCACGAACCCCCACCACAGCACCGGGTTGCCCACCCCGCCCGAGCCCGTCGCCGTGGTCGGCGTCAGGTAGCTCCCGCCGGCGAGCAGGAGGGTGGCCTGGGCGGTGGCGAGCAGGTCACCGGCGGTGGCGCCCTCGGCGCCGGTCGGCAGGCTGCCGTCCGGCAGCTGGATCGCGGTGAGGTAGCCGATCGCCTCGGGCTGGGCGAGGCCTGTCTCCTGCAGCGCCGACCCCAAGGTGGCGGTGGAGTTCACCGGGGCGAACCCGGGCCAGGAACCGTCCTGCTGACGGCTGGCGACGGCCCACGCGACCGCGGCGTCGATCGCCGCGGTGATCTCGTCGGTGGGCTCGCCCACGGCGCTCAGCCCGAGGATCGCCATCGCGGTGCTGTCGGGGTCGGCGGGCTGGCCCTCGTCGTACCCCCAGCCGCCGCCGTCAGCGGCGCGGGCGAGCAACCACTCGGTCATCGGGGCGGGGATCGCGGTGTTCGTCCGGGCGAGCGCGATCAGGCCGAGGCCGGACGCGTAGGGCCCGGGGAAGGCGCCGAAGCTGCCGTCGGGCTGCACTCCCGCCGCGACGGCGGCGACGAGGTCGGTGCCGCCGAAGGCACGCGGGTCGCGGTCGGTGGCCAGCGCGACGAGGGTCAGCTTCGCAGCCGCCTCGGGGCTGGTGGCGTACCCGGCGGTACGAGCCTCGAGGTAGTCGGCCATCGCGTCGATGGTGGCCGCGTCCTCGGCCCGTCCGGCGGAGACCAGGGCGAGCACGGCGTCGGCGGTGATCGACTCGTCGCCGAACTCGGAGGTGAGGTGGTCGCTGTCGACAAGGTTGCCGACGAGGTACCCCGCGGCGCGCTGCGCGGCGGCGGTGTCGGGCTGGGCCGAGGCGATCGGCGCGACCAGGAAGAGGGATGCTGCCAGCGCCGTAGTCCCGACGGCGAGCAGACGCAGGAGAGGGGCCACCACTGTGTCCTTTCCGTGGCCTGGGGTGGCCGGGACGCAGGGTGCCGGCTCCACCCGCATTCCACGACGGGTTTGATCTGAGCCAGAACACGGTGCAGGCACTCCGACTTGGCTGGCTGGGCCGGCCTCACGGCTGCGGGTCAGTGCCGGATTCGCACCGGCTTCCCCTGCAAGGGTTCAGGTGGGCAGAACTCTAGTGCATCCGCCCCCCGGGCGTCGCGCGACCGCTGCGTCCGGGGTACGGAGACGGGTGTGCCGGCAGACCGCTACACGTCCTGTTCGGGTCGGTCCTCGCCGCCGCTGCGGTCCTCGGTCAGGTCCTCGGAGTGGGTGTGGCCCGCGCCGGTCACGTCCTGGGTGAACTCCTTGACCTTGGCGGACGCATCCTCGGCGAAGTCTTTGGCCGCGGTGGTCGCACTGTCGGCGAACCGCTTCGCGTTCTCGGGAAGGTCTTCGGCGAAGTCCTTGGCGTGCTCACCCGCGGTGCCGGCGAATTCCTTGATGTTGTCGATCGCCTCCTCGGCGAACTCCTTCACGTTCTCGATCGCGCCCTCGGCGATGTCCTTGATCTTGTCGAGGAAGCCGCCCCCGTCGGGGGTGGGATTCTGGGTCATCTGGATCCTCTCGATACTGGAGCGGGGATCGCCCTCGGATCCAGACTAGGACGCGTCGGTGACGCCGTCACCAGCGGGCTGCACGACCAGCACACGGAACCCCTTGGCGCTCGCCTGCCGGGTGCAGGGGTAGCCGGCCTCGACCAGCCAGCGCTGCAGCGAGTCGGCGCCGAGGTTGCGTCCGACGACCAGCCGGGCCACCCCGCCGGGGGCCAGCCGGGGCAGCCAGGCCAGCAGCAGCTCGTGCAGCGCCTGTTTGCCGATCCGGATCGGCGGGTTCGACCACAGCTCGTCGTAGCGGGCGGCGGGGTCGGCCTGGTCGGGCAGCAACGTGGTGACCCGCCCACCCACCCCGTGCCGGGCGGCATTGGCGGCGGTGAGCGCCAGCGCCCGCTCGTTGGGGTCGACGGCATCCACGGTGGCCGCGGGGCAGGCGGTGGCCAGTGCCACCGCGAGGACGCCGTAGCCGCAGCCCAGGTCGAGCAGGCGCCGTGACCCGGGACGGGGCGTCGCTTCCCGGAGCAGGACGGCGGTGCCGAGGTCGAGCCCGTCGGCGGAGAACACTCCGTCGGCGGTCTCGAACTCCCAGTCGGTGTCCCAGAACCGTGCGGCGACCAGCCGGCGGCGCTCGGGTCCCGTGGGCGTGGTGAAGTAGTGGGTCATGCCTCCTCCTGGGGACAGTCGCCTGGCAGGTCATCCGGCAGCACCCGCCGCGCCCTTGCCTGTTGTGCGCGGGCGGCGAGCTGGGCGGCCGGCGGGTAGCCGACCTCCTCCAGCACCAGCCCGTGGGCCGGCATCACCGGAACCTCGCCGCTGCGCCGGTCGGCGTCCAGCAGCCCGGTGAGCCAGGCAGCGTCACGCCGTCTCGTGCCGACCTCGACCAGGGCCCCGACCAGCGAGCGGACCATCGAGTGGCAGAAGGCGTCAGCCCTCACAGCGATCTCCACGTGGCCCGCCGGCACCCGCTGCGCGGTCACCAGCTGCAGCTCGCGGACGGTGGTCGCGCCGGCGCGGGCGCGGCAGAAGGCGGCGAAGTCGTGCAGCCCGAGCAGGGTGGAGGCTGCGGTGTTGAGCAGGCCGAGGTCGAGCGGCGCCCGGACCGCGGCGACCTGGTGACGCAGGATCGGATCGGGAACCGTGTCGGTGACCCGGTAGGTGTAGCGACGCCAGATCGCCGAGAACCGGGCGTCGAAGCCGGGCTCGGCAGGCGCCACGTGGCGCACCTGGAGGTCCTCGGGCAGCGCTCGTCGCAGCCGCCGCGCCAGGGTGGCGACGACATCCTCCGCCGGCAGATCGTCGGCGAGGTCGAGGTGGGCGACCTGACCGCGGGCGTGGACGCCGGCGTCGGTGCGTCCTGCGACGACAAGCTCCGGGCGGGTCTCCAGGCGGAGCACCCGCTGGATCCACAACTCCAGTTCGCCCTGGACCGTGCGCAGCCCGGTCTGGGCGGCCCAGCCGTGGAACCCGCTGCCGTCGTAGGCGATGTCCAGCCGCAGCCTCATGCCGGTTCTGCCCGGCGGTAGCACAGGTCGGTGATGGTGCGGCCTGCGGCCAGGCCGCGCGCCTCGTACCGGGTGACCGGCCGGGCCTCCCAGCGGGGCGCCGGCTCCGGATCGGGCGCCAGCCGGGGCTCGCCGGCCAGCACCTCGCGGACATGGTCGGCGTAGGCGGCCCAGTCGGTGGCCAGCCGCCACCGTCCGCCGGGGACGAGCCTGTCGGCCACCAGTGCGGCGAACTCGGGGCTGACCAGGCGGCGCTTGTGGTGGCGCGCCTTGTGCCAGGGGTCGGGGAAGAAGGTCCACAACTCGGTGATGGACGCCTCCGGCAGGGCGGGCAGGGCCTGGGCGCCGTCCGCCACCGCCAGCCGGACGTTGGTCACCCCCGCCCGCTGCAGCTTCGACAAGGTGCTGGCGACCGCGGGCTCGAAGACCTCGAAGGCGAGCAGGTTCGCCTCCGGCCGGGCCCGGGCGAGGGCGGCGACCACGTCCCCGTTGCCCGAGCCGATCTCCACCAGCAGCGGCGCAGGCCTGCCGAAGACCGCGTCCGGGTCGATCCGCGTCCCTTCGGCCACCGAGGTGACCCGCTCGGCGGCGGGCAGGTCGAGCACCCAGCGGTCCCGCAGGGTGTCCCAGGCCCGCTGCTGGGACGGGTTCATCCGCGCGCTCCGCCTGACATAGGACACCACGTCGCGACGGATGCGGGTCTGGGGCATGGCCGCCATTCTAGGGTTCCCGGCCGGTGCCCCTGCCGGGGCCGGGTCAGGGGCGGCTCAGGGTCGTCGGGGCTGGGGTTCGCGTCCCCGGTCGGGTTACATGGATCGCGCCGGCAGCTGGCGCCGGCGGGCACGAAAGGACGTCATGCGCGCACTGCTCAACCTGATCTGGCTGGTCTTCGGCGGCTTCTGGCTCGCCCTCGGCTACGTGGCGGCCGGCATCCTGGCGTGCATCCTCATCGTGACCATCCCCTTCGGCATCGCCTCCTTCCGGATGGCCGGGTACGCGCTGTGGCCCTTCGGCAGGGCGGTGGTGTCGAAGCCGACCGCGGGCGTCGGCTCGGCGCTCGGCAATGTCATCTGGTTCCTGGTCGCGGGCCTGTGGCTCGCCATCGGCCACGTCACCACCGCGGCGGCGCAGGCGGTCACGATCATCGGCATCCCGCTGGCCATCGCCAACCTGAAGATGATCCCCGTCGCCTGCTTCCCCTTCGGCAAGGACATCGTGGATTCCCGCCTGCTGCCCCCGGGCGCTCGTCCGCTGCACTCCCTGTGACCCGGCTCACGGGGACGGTTCCTCGGCTCGGGGGGACGGACCCCGACTGGTCAAGCCGGGGGAGTCGAATCCTCTAGGGTGGCGGGGTGATTCTGGTCGACTGGCAACTGCTGCTCACCACCGCCGTCACCCTCTTCGTGATCGTGGATCCCCCGGGCCTGCTGCCGGTCTTCCTCGGGCTGACCAGCCCGCTCTCGCCGGCCGATCGACGGGCGGCGGCCTCCAAGTCGTCGATCGTCGCCTTCGGGGTGATCTCGATCTTCGCGGTCTTCGGTCAGCAGATCCTGGACTACCTGCATGTCTCGGTGCCTGCCCTGCAGGTCTCCGGCGGGCTGCTGCTGCTGATCATCTCGCTCGAGCTGTTGACCGGACGCGGCGGTGACCCCGTCCTGCACAAGGGCGTCAACGTCGCGATCGTGCCGCTCGGCACGCCCTTGATGGCCGGCCCGGGTGCGATCGTCGCCACCATGCTGGCGGTCCAGGCGGAGCCGTTCCCCACCGGTCACCTGACCGTGGGCCTCGCCCTGGTGATCGTGATGGGCCTGGTCTGGGTGTTCCTGCGCTACGCCGGCCTGATCCGCTCGATCCTGCGGGAGTCCGGGACGATGCTCGCCTCCCGGATCGCGGGCCTGCTGCTGGCGGCGATCGCCGTCCAGATGGTCGCCGACGGCGTGTTCGGGTTCATCGCCGCCCAAGCCTGACCTGCCTCGTCCGGGGGCCGGCGCCGTCGGCGACCCCCGGACGAGCCTCCCTCAGTTGGCCTTCGCGTACTTCTCGGCCAAGTTGGACGGCAGCAGTTCGTAGCCGTGGAACTCGCGGGTGAAGGTGCCCGAGCCGTGCCCGATGCCGCGTAGGTCGATCGCGTACCTCGCCAGTTCCGACTGCGGGACGAGCGCCCGGATGACCGCCTTGCGGTTCTCCGAGTCCGAGCCGAGCAGTTGCGCGCGGCGCCCTGACAGGTCGGTCATCACCGGGCCGAGGTACTCCTCGCCGACGGTCACCGTGACCAGGTCGATCGGCTCGAGCAGCCCGACCACCTTCGGGCTCGCGGCCTCCTTGATGGCGAGCGATCCTGCCAGCTGGAAGGCCATGTCGGAGGAGTCGACCGAGTGTGCCTTGCCGTCGAACAACGTGACCCGGATGTCGACCATCGGGTAGCCGGCGAAGACGCCCTTCTCCAACTGGCTGCGGATGCCCTTCTCCACTGACGGGATGAACTGCCGCGGGACGGCGCCGCCGACCACCTTGTCGACGAACTCGAAACCCGCGCCGCGCTCCAGCGGCTCGACCTCGATGTTGCACACCGCGTACTGGCCGTGGCCGCCCGACTGCTTGACGTGGCGACCGAGCGCGGTCGCCTTGCCGGTGAAGGTCTCCCGCAGCGCGATCTTCAGCTCGTCCTGCTCGACCTTGACGCCGTAGCGGTCGACCAGCCGTGCCAGCAGCAGGTCGGCGTGCGCCTGGCCCGTCGTCCACAGCACGAGCTGGTCGCTGGCGCCGCGGTCGAGCCGCACCGTGGTGTCCTCGACGACCAGCCGGTTCAGGGCGCCGGCCAGCTTGTCCTCGTCGTTGCGGGTGGCGGCCCGGATCGCCAGCGGCAGCAGCGGCTCGGGCAGGGCCCACCGCCCGACCACTACCGGACGGTCCTTCGCCGACAGGGTGTCGCCGGTCTCGGCGGTGGACAGCTTCGGGACGAGGACGATCTCGCCGGCGATCGCCTGCGACCGGGGCTTGAGCTCGGTGCCGACGACGGCCTGGATCAGGCCGATCCGCTCCTCGCTGTCGTGGTTGCTGCTGCGGCCGCCGTGCCCGCTGACGTGGACGGTGTCCTCGGCCTTCAGCGTGCCGGAGAAGATCCGCACCATGGACAGCCGGCCGGCGAACGGATCGGTGGGCGTCCGGATCACCTGGGCCACCAGCGGGGCGGAGGGGTCGGTTGCGGGGGCGTCGGGCAGTTCCTCCCCTGCCGGGGAGGAGACCGGCGGGTTCGGGTGCAGCGAGGGGGTCGGGAAGCCGTGGGCGATCAGGCGCAGGAGCTCCTCGACGCCGACGCCGGTGTTGGAGGCGACCGGCACCACAGGGAAGAGGTTCGCGGTGGCGACGGCCTTCATCAGGTCGTCGAGCAGGTAGTCGGTGTCGAGCTCCTCGCCGCTGAGGTAGCGGTCCATCAGGGAGTCGTCCTCCGCCTCCTGGATGATCGCCTCGATCAGCGGGCCGCGGTAGGCCTCGACCTGGTCGTCGTCGGCGCTGAGCTGGCGGTTCACCACCTCCTTGCCGGAGTAGTCGTGCTCCTCAAGGCTGAGCAGGCCGATGTTGCCGGAGATCACGCCCGGCGCCGACAGGGTGGGGACGTGGGTCGGCATGACGCCCTCGCCGAAGGCGGCCTGCGCGGCCGAGACCGAGGCGTCGAAGTCGGCGTGGCCGGCGTCCAGCTTGGTCAGCGCGATGATGCGCGGCAGCCGGGCGGCCTCGCACTCCTCCCACAGTGCGGCGGCGGCTCCGTCGATGCCGTCCGCGGCGGAGATGACGAAGATGGCGGCGTCTGCTGCCCTGATGCCCGCGCGCAGCTCGCCGACGAAGTCGGGGTGGCCGGGGGCGTCCAGCAGGTTGGTGATGGTGCCGCGGTTCTCCACCGACGCCAGGTAGAGCTGGGCGGCGCGCTCGGCGTCCTCCTTCTCGCCGCGGTAGCCCGCGATCCGGGCCTTGAGCAACTGCTCGAACAGGGAGGTCTTCCCCGAACCCGCGTTTCCGATCAGGACGACGTTGCGGACTTCATCGGGACTGGTCACCTGCAGGGAGGCAGCGCTCATCTTTGAACTCATGGGACAACCTTGCCGTCGCCACTGACACCCTGCAACCGGTTTTGGGCGATTCGCGGAGGGTGCCGTGGCGGGCCCGTTCGCGCCGGTTCGCCGGGTGTCGGACGTCCTGGCTTCCCGCTGCGGGTCGTGTCCGCGGCGGCGGCGTCCACACCGGAGCGTTCTGGCCGACTACGGCCGACACGTGTCCACTGAAGGGGGTCGGCGCGGGTCCGTCCCCTTGAGCCGGGGAACCCTCCCCGTGAGCCGGAGAACCGTCGCCGTGAGCCGGGGTCAGCGCTGCGCCATCGGAACGTAGTCGCGGCGGGGCGAGCCGGTGTAGATCTGCTTGGGGCGCGCGATCCGGTTGTCGGGGTCGGTGATGAACTCCTGGTACTGGGCGGCCCAGCCCGCGGTGCGGGGGATCGCGAACAGCACGGTGAACATCTCGGGCGGGAAGCCCAGCGCCTCGTAGATCAGGCCTGAGTAGAAGTCCACGTTGGGGTAGAGCCTGCGCGAGACGAAGTAGTCGTCGGTGAGCCCGTACTTCTCCAGCTCCTGGGCGACCTGCAGCAGCGGGTTCACCCCGGTGATCTCGAAGACGTCGTCGACCGCCTTCTTGATCACGCGGGCCCGTGGGTCGTAGTTCTTGTAGACCCGGTGGCCGAAGCCCATCATCCGGGTCCGGCCCGCCTTCACCCCTTCGATGAACTCGGGGACGCGGTCGACGGTCGCGATCTCCCGCAACATCTTGAGCACCGCCTCGTTGGCGCCGCCGTGGAGCGGGCCGTGCAGCGCCCCGACCCCCGCCGAGACACAGGTGAACAGGTCGTTGCCGGAACTGGCCACGGCGCGGACGGCGGAGGTCGAGCAGTTCTGCTCGTGGTCGGCGTGCAGGATGAAGAGCACTTCGACGGCCCGGATCAGCCGCTCGTCAGCGCGGTAGCGCCGCTCCGCCTTCTTGAACAGCATCTGCAGGAAGTTGTGGCAGTAGCCGTAGGAGTCGTCCGGGTTGATGTACGGCTTGGCCTTGCCCTTGCGGTAGGCGAACGCGGCCAGCGTGGGCATCTTGCCGATCAGCCGGGCGATGTTGAGCGCCCTGGCCTCGGGGTCGTTGAAGTTCTGCGCGTCCGGATAGAAGGAGAAGAACGCCGCGGTCGAGGCCATCAGGATCGACATCGGGTGCGCGTCGTAGGGGAACCCCGCCAGCAGGGTCTTGAGCTTGTCCGGGAGCATGCGGTGCTCGGTGATGAGCTGCTCCCAGCCGGCGAGCTCGTCGGCGGTGGGCAGTTCCCCGTTCAGCAGCAGCCACGCCACCTCGAGGAAGGTGGAGTGCTCGGCAAGCTGTTCGATCGGGTAGCCGCGGTACTGGAGGATTCCTGCGTCGCCGTCGATGTAGGTGATGGACGAGCGGCAGGAGGCAGTGTTCATGTAGCCCGGGTCGTAGGTGGCCAGCGGTACCCCCCCGACCACGAGCCGGCGCAGGTCGGTGGCCCTGATGGTGCTGTCGGTGATCGCCAGCTCCTGTCTCGTGCCGCTGGCCGGGTGCATGAGTTCGAGAACGTCTGCCATGGGCGCACCCTACGGGCCACGGCCGTAGCAGGTGCGGGGTCCGCCAATTTGACCCCGGCACCCCGGTTTTGACCCACCTATCCGCGCGGGGTAACCTTGGACGTCGTTGCGCTGTGGTCTGCCCAGTGGCAGATCCCGCATTGACGATAGTGAAGACAACTCATGGAAGCAGGTCTTTGACCCGTGTCTACGTACAGCCCGAAGCCTGGCGAGATCACCAGGAACTGGCACGTCATCGATGCCGAGGACGTGATCCTGGGTCGCCTCGCCGTGACCGCCGCCACCCTGCTGCGCGGCAAGCACAAGGCACAGTTCGCGCCGCACGTCGACACCGGTGACTTCGTGATCGTGGTGAACGCGTCGAAGGTCGCCCTCACCGGCAACAAGCGCACCGACAAGCTGGCCTACCGTCACTCCGGTCGTCCGGGCGGGCTGAAGTCCATCTCCTACGGCGAACTGCTGGAGTCCGACCCCCGCAAGGCCGTCGAGCGCGCCGTGTGGGGCATGCTCCCCAAGAACAAGCTCAGCCGCCAGCTGATCAAGAAGCTCAAGGTGTACGCCGGGCCGGAGCACCCGCACACCGCCCAGAAGCCGCAGCCCTACCAGATCACCCAGATCGCCCAGTGACAGGAATGACAGTGACCGACATCGTCGAAGAGACTGCTACCACCGACGAGTTCGTCCCCTTCACCGAGGGCGAGCGCGAGATCGCCTACCGTGCCGAGGCCGTCCCGAGCGCTGCGGTGCCCGGCGGGCGCCCGGCAGTGGTCGCCCCCGCCGCCGCGACCGGTCGCCGCAAGGAGGCCATCGCGCGGGTCCGGATCGCCCCCGGCACCGGCCAGTTCTCGATCAACGGCCGCAGCCTCGAGGACTACTTCCCGAACAAGCTGCACCAGCAGACGGTCAACGAGCCCTTCGTGACCGCCGCCGTGGTGGGCTCCTACGACGTCATCGCCACCATCGTCGGCGGCGGCGTCACCGGCCAGGCCGGCGCGCTGCGACTGGGCATCGCCCGGGCGCTGAACGCCGTCGACGCCGAGGCCAGCCGTCCCGCCCTGAAGAAGGCCGGCCTGCTGACCCGCGACGCCCGGATCAAGGAGCGCAAGAAGGCCGGCCTGAAGAAGGCCCGTAAGGCTCCGCAGTACAGCAAGCGCTGACGCGGGCCATAACCGGATGCCCCGGCTCTTCGGCACCGACGGAGTGCGCGGCACCGCCAACGCCGATCTCACACCCGAGATCGCGTTGCAGGTGTCGAGCGCTGCCGCCCGGGTGCTGGGAGAGGCCGGGGCTTTTGGTTCCGGTCGCAGGCCACGCGCGCTGGTCGGGCGGGACCCGCGGGCCTCGGGGGAGTTCCTCGAGGCCAGCGTCATAGCCGGACTCGCCTCGTCAGGGGTCGACGTGGTGCGGCTCGGGAGCGTCCCGACCCCCGGCGTGGCCTACCTGGTGGGCGAGCTGGACGCCGACCTCGGCGTGATGCTGTCGGCGAGTCACAACCCGGCCCCCGACAACGGCATCAAGTTCTTCGCCCGCGGCGGGGTCAAGCTCGACGACAGCCTCGAGGACGCCATCGAGGCGCAGATCGGCCAGCCCTGGGACCGTCCCACCGGGGCGGGCGTGGGACGCGTCCGGCCCGACCTCGGCGCCCGTGAGGCCTATGTCGCCCACCTTGTCTCGAGCCTCGGAAGCGACGGCAGCCTCGACGGGCTCAAGGTCGTGATCGACGCCGCGAACGGTGCGGCCTACCGCACCGCTCCCGAGGCCTTCGCCGCCCAGGGCGCGCAGGTGGTCCTGCTGCACGCCGAACCGGACGGGCTCAACATCAACGACCGGGCCGGCTCGACCCACCCCGAGGCGCTGCAGGCCGCGGTGGTGGCCCACCGCGCCGACCTCGGCATCGCGCTGGACGGCGACGCCGACCGGTGCCTGGCGGTGGACGCCGAAGGCACGCTGGTCGACGGCGACCAGATCCTGGCGATCCTCGCGCTGGCGATGCGGGACGCCCGCACCCTGCACAGCGACACCGTGGTCGCCACGGTGATGAGCAATCTCGGGTTCCTGCAGGCGATGAAGCGCCACAACATCTCCGTCGACACCACGAAGGTGGGGGACCGCTATGTGCTCGAGGCGATGAACGCCAACGGCTTCACCCTCGGCGGCGAGCAGTCCGGGCACGTCATCATGAGCGAGTTCGCCACCACCGGCGACGGCGTCCTGACCGCCCTGCACCTGGCCTCGCAGATGACCAGGACGGGGCGTTCGCTGGCCGACCTCGCGTCGGTGATGACCCGGTTCCCGCAGGTGCTCGTCAACGTCTCCGGGGTGAACAAGGCGCGCGCCGGGCTCGATCCCGAGGTGAACGCCGCTGTCACCGCCGCGGCGAAGGAGCTGGGCGAGTCCGGGCGGGTGCTGCTGCGTCCGTCGGGCACCGAGCCGCTGGTGCGGGTGATGGTCGAGGCCGCCACCCAGGAGCAGGCCACCGCGGTGGCCGAGCGGCTGGCAGGCGTCGTCAAGGCGCGCCTGAGCCTGTAGCACTCCGCGACCGGGTGCAACGAAGTCGCCGGCGGGCGACTCTTACTGGTGTGACCACTACCCGGACGGGAGCTGCGGTGGACCTCGACACGGTGCCCGCCTTCGACGAGTACGTGCGCGCGCGCTCGGACGGCCTGCTGCGGCTGGCCTGGCTGGTCACCCGCGACTGGGAGGACGCCCGCGACGCCGTTCAGGATGCGTTCGCCTCGCTGTATCCGCGGTGGGCGGTCCTGCCGGACGGTGACCGGCGGCACTCCTATGTCTCCCGGACGGTGGTCAACGCCTGCCTGGCCGTGGTGCGGCGGCGTCGCTCGCAGCCGGTGGCCGACCCCTCGCTGCTGGCCGGGGCACCGTCCACCCCGGACTTCGGCGATGCGGTGGCCAGGGCCGACGCCGCCTGGCGGCTGTGCGGCGAACTGCCGGCCACCCAACGCGCAGCCGTCGTGCTGCGCTTCTACAACGACTACAGCTTCGGCCAGATCGCCGAGGCGCTGGGCTGCACCGAGTCGACGGCGCGCTCCCACGTCCACAGGGCGATGGCGGCGCTGCGGTTGCTCCTGGACTCCGGAGGGCTGGATGGATGAGCTGGAGCGGGCGTTCCGCGACGCCCTGAAGCGTGCCGACACGGTGGCCGTCCCGGTCGACGTCGATCCCGAGGAGATCAGGGGCGCGCGACCCCGGCGGCCCCGCTGGGTCGGCGGCCTCGCGATCGCGGCAGGGCTCGCCGTGGTCGCAGGGGTCGGGGTCTGGGCGGCAGTGGGTCGTGGCGTGCCCGCGGTGCCTGCCGCCGTGGCGGCCACCATGGTCGAGGTCGACGCCTTCTCGGGGCGGGCGAACCCGACAGTGCCGCTGGACGCCGCGCTGGCCGACCAGCTCTACGAGTCCCTGCCCAGCCTGGAACAGACCGGCTTCGAGCTGACCGACCTGCCCGCGACGGGGCTGGGCTTTCGGGGCTTCGTGGTGACCCCGCCGGACGACACCCGGCCCGTGCTCCGCATCACACCCGGCACGGTGGTGGTCGACCCGGGCGGCGACCCGGAGATTCTCGCCGACGCCGACGGCACCCTGTTCGGCGCCGTGCTCGGCGCGCTGCCCGAGGACCTGGAGCAGCTCGTGCTGGGCCAGCTGGTGCAGGTCAGGATCCGCAACGCGGGCGAGGTCGCGCTGGCCGATGTCACGGTGACCTTCCCCGACAACCAGACGATCGGCTTCGGCGACCTGCCCGTCGGTGCCGCCAGCCGGTACGCCCCGGTAGCGCTGGCCTACCGGTATGCCCTCATCGTGGCCACCGCGAACGGGACCGGGCACCGCTGGCAGCCGATCGACTTCATGGGCGAGAGCCCGCTGGCGCCGGGCTACTACAGCTACGCGATCAGCGTGGACGGCGACCAGATCGACCTGGTCTTCGAGACGGACGAGGCTCCGCCGGCCACGGCACCGACCGCCACCCCTGACCCGCAGGACGAGCCGACCCCGACCGAACCGCAGGCGCCGCCACCGGTGGCAGACGGCGACACCGCGACCTGGCTGCTGCTCGACCCGGCTGCCGTCGGTCCGGAGTCGACGGAGCTGACCGTCGGGGTGACCCGGCTGGGTTGTGCCTCGGGGGTGACCGGGGCGGTCCTGGACCCGCTGGTGGAGATCACCGACGAGCAGGTGGTGGTCACCATCAAGGTCGACCCGCTGCCGCAGGGCCAGTACGAGTGCCAGGGCAATGACACGGTCGAGTACGTGGTGACCCTGGCCGAGCCGCTGGGTGGCCGCGACCTCGTGGACGGCGCCTGCCTGGCGGGGGAGGCGACCGGCACCGCAGCCTGCGTCGACGGTGCGGTGCGGCGGGTCGGCTCTAGGTAGCGGGCCCGTCCAGCCGGCGGCCGAGCACCACGACGTCCTGCTGCTGGTAGCCGAGGTGCTCGTAGAAGCCGAGCACCGGCGCGTTGTCGGTGCGCACCATGAACTGGATCTTCGGCACCCCGTGCGCCACCAGCCAGCGCTCGCAGGCAGCCATCAGCTCCCGGCCCAGGCCGGTGCCGCGGGCGGCGGGGGCCACCGCCAGGTAGTACACCCAGCCGCGGTGCCCGTCGTGACCCACCATCGCCGTGCCGACCAGCCCTCCGGACGCGACACGCGCCCCGAGCACTGCCGAGGCCGGACCGGTGACGGCCCTGGCGAAGTCGGCGTGCGGGTCGTTCCACGGCCGGGTCAAGCCCGCGACCTGCCACAAGGCGACCACGTCGGGGGCGTCGGCCTGCCCCAGTGCCACGGCCTCCACTAGATCCGCCGGATCCGCACCCAGCTGACCTTGTGGTCGCGGGCCTTGCGCAGGATGGCGGTGGCGCGGCCCCGGGTCGGCTTGATGTTCATCATGAGGTTCGGTCCGTTGATCGTGTCCCAGATCTCGCCGGCCAGCCGGACCGCCTCGGTCTCACTGATCCGGGAGAACCTCACGAAGTACGACTTCGGGTCGCGGAAGGCGGTCTCGCGCAGCCGCAGGAACCGGTGGATGTACCACGACCTGACGTCGTCGTCGGCGGAGTCGACGTAGACCGAGAAGTCGAAGAAGTCGCTGACCGCGAGCCCCATCGTGCCGTTGGCGCGGCGGCGGGCCGGCTGCAGCACGTTGAGCCCCTCGATGATCAGGATGTCGGGCCTGCGGACCACCACCTGCTCGCCGGGGACGATGTCGTAGGCCAGGTGGGAGTAGACCGGGGCGGTGACCTCGGGGGCGCCGGACTTGACGTCCATCACGAATTGGACCAGGCGGCGCCGGTCGTACGACTCGGGGAAGCCCTTGCGATCCATCAGCCCGAGCTCCTCCAGGCGCTCGTTGGGGTACAGGAAGCCGTCGGTGGTGACCAGGTCGACCTTCGGCGAGCCGGGACCGCGGCTGAGCAGTTCGCGCAGCAGCCGCGAGGTGGTCGACTTGCCGACCGCCACCGAGCCGGCGATCCCGATCACGAAGGGTGTCCGCGCACCGGTGAGCCCGAGGAAGGCATGGCTGTCCCGGTAGAGGCTGCCGGTGCGGTCCATGTACAGCTGGATCAGCTCGGTCAGCGGCAGGTACACCTCCCGCACCTCGTCGAAGTCGGTCGGCTCGTCGATGCCGCGCAACCGGGCCAGGGTCTGGGCCTCGAGGAAGTCGTGGCGGGCTGCCGCCAGGGCCGCCCAGTGCCGGCGGTCGAGGGTCAGGTAGGGCCCGAACGGGTCGTCCTCTGGGGCTGGTACCTCCGGGGCTGGGTTGTGCACCCGGCCAGTCTGCCGTGCTCCACCGCTAAGGTGACGGATATGTGCGGAATCATCGGATACGTCGGCCCGCGGGTCGCCAGAGACGTGGTCGTGTCGGGCTTGAAGCGGATGGAGTACCGCGGCTACGACTCGGCCGGCGTGGCGATCATCGCCGACGGCGGGATCCAGATCCGCAAGAAGGCCGGCAAGATCGCCAACCTGATCGGCGCGCTGGCCACCGAACCGCTGGGCGACACGGCGATCGGCATTGGCCACACCCGCTGGGCCACGCACGGCGGGCCCACCGACGGAAACGCCCACCCGCACACCTCTGGCGACGGCAGGGTGGCGCTGATCCACACCGGCATCATCGAGAACTTCGCCGTCCTCAAGGCCGAGCTCCAGGCCGAGGGCGGGGTCTTCACGTCCGAGACCGACACCGAGGTCGCCGCCCAGTTGCTGGGCCGCGAGGTGGCGGCGGGGGCCGACCTCGCCGATGCGATGCGGACGGTCTGCCGCCGCCTCGAGGGCGCCTTCACGCTGGTCGCCATCGACGCCACCGACCCTGACCGGCTGGTCGCGGCGCGGCGCAACTCGCCGCTGGTGGTCGGCGTCGGCGAGGGCGAGAACTTCGTCGCCTCCGATGTGGCCGCCTTCATCGAGTTCACCCGCGACGCCATCGAGCTCGGCCAGGACCAGGTGGTCGACGTCACGCGCGAGCAGGTGAGCATCACCGACTTCGACGGCGGGCCTGCGCAGTCGCGGCCGTTCCAGGTGACCTGGGACCTGTCCGCCGCCGAGAAGGCCGGTTACGACTGGTTCATGCGCAAGGAGATCTTCGAGCAGCCGCAGGCGGTCGCCAACACGCTGCTCGGCCGCTACACGGTGGACGGGGCGCTGAAGCTCGACGAGCTGCACATCTCCGAGGCAGAACTGCGCTCCATCGACAAGATCATCATCGTCGCCTGCGGCAGTGCGTACTACGCGGGCCTGGTCGCCAAGTACGCCATCGAGCACTGGACGCGGATCGCCTGCGAGGTGGAGATTGCCTCCGAGTTCCGCTACCGCGACCCCATCATCAGCCGCACCACGCTGGTGGTCACGATCAGCCAGTCCGGCGAGACCGCCGACACCCTGATGGCGATCCGGCACGCCCGCGAGCAGCACGCCAAGGTGATCGCGATCTGCAACACCAACGGCGCCACCATCCCGCGGGAGTCCGACGCCGTGATCTACACCCACGCCGGGCCCGAGATCGGCGTCGCCTCCACCAAGGGCTTCCTCACCCAGGTCGCCGCCTGCTACCTGCTCGGCCTCTACCTCGCCCAGGTCAGGGGGACGATGTTCGGCGACGAGATCGCGCGCTGGATGGACGAACTGGCGGCCACTCCGCCGCTGATCCAGCAGGTGCTCGACGCCCTGCAGCCGATCAAGGAACTGGCGCAGCGCTTCGTCGACCAGCGGTCGGTGCTCTTCCTCGGCCGCCACGTCGGCTACCCGGTCGCGCTCGAGGGTGCGCTCAAACTCAAAGAGCTGGCCTATATCCACGCCGAAGGGTTCCCCGCTGGAGAGCTTAAACATGGTCCCATTGCGCTGATTGAGGAGAATCTTCCCGTGGTTGTGGTTGTACCCAGCCCCAAGG
>JAEYNS010000373.1 GCA_023412435.1 Actinomycetes bacterium
CCCGAGCGGCGGGCGAAGCGCACCCTCGCCACCGGCGTCCCCGCCGCACCGGGCATCTACCAGTTCGTGGCCGACCTGCCCGACGCCGCGGGGGTGACGCGCCGGCAGGTGCTGTACGTGGGCAAGAGCCGCAACCTCCGCAACCGGGTGCGCAGCTACTTCACCGCCGCCGAGACCAGGCCCCGGATCGACGAGATGGTCCGGATCGCCACCGGCGTGGAGACCACCGTCTGCCGCACCGACCTCGAGGCGGAGGTGCTGGAGTTGCGCCTGATCGCCGCCCACTCCCCGCGCTACAACCGGCGCTCGAAGTTCCCCGAGCGCCAGCACTGGGTCAAGGTCACCCGCGAGCCCTTCCCCCGGTTGTCGATAGTGCGGACGGTGGGCACCGACGGCGCCACCTACTTCGGACCCTTCCACCGCCGCGGCGGTGCCGAGGACACGGTGGCTGTGCTGCACGACGCCTACCCGATCCGGCAGTGCACGGCACGACTCTCGGTGCGGACTCCCACCCCCGCCTGCATGCTCGGCGAGCTGGGCAGGTGCAGCGCGCCGTGCCAGTTCGCGATCAGCCGCGAGGAGTACACCGAGCTCACCGACCGGGTCCGCGACGCGCTGATCCTCGACGTCCGTCCCGTGCTGGCCGCGGTCCGGCCCCGGCTGCAGGCGCTGGTCCAGCAACTGCGTTACGAGGAGGCGAACACTCTCACCGCCCGGCTGCGCGGCTTCCTCGCCGCCGCCCTGAAGCACCACCGGCTGGCCAGCCTGGCCGGGTGCCCCCAGATCGTTGCCGCGCGCCGGGTGGGCACGGCCTGGGAGATCCACGTCGTTCGCTACGGGCGCCTCGCCGCGGCCGCGATCGCGCATCCGGGGGATGTCCCCCAGCAGGTGGCGCGAGATGCCGTGGCGACAGCGGAGACAGTGGTGCCCGGCGTCGGGCCGTCGGGGGCCGCGCTCGTCGAGGAGACCGAACGGGTGGCCGCCTGGCTGGAGCAGCCGGGCGTCCGGTTGATCGAGATCGAGGGTGACTGGAGCTGGCCGGTGCACGTCGGGCTGGCCGAGGGACAGCTCGGCGAGCTGGCCCTCGGCGAGCGCCGCGCCGGCTGATCCCGCCGCCGGCACCCGCATAGGATGCCGCCATGATCACCGCACTCGTGTTCGTGAAGGCCGACACCCCTCGCATCCCGGAGGTGGCCCAGCAGATCGCCGACCTCGGCGGGGTCTCCGAGGTGTACTCGGTGACGGGCGCCATCGACCTGATCGCCATCGTCAGGGTGCGGACCATCGACGAGGTCGCCACCACCGTCGCCGACGAACTCAACAAGGTGCCGGGGGTGGTGGAGACCGAGACCCACGTCGCCTTCAGGACCTACTCCACCCACGACCTCGAGGCCGCGTTCTCGCTCGGCGCCGGCTGACCGTACGGCGGCGGACAGGACCGCCTGTCCGTCGCCGCTCCACGGGCTATCCGGTGACGGTCACCGAGGTGATCACCACCGGCTCGACCGGACGGTCCATCCGGCCGGTCGGGACCGCCGCGATGGCGTCCACCACCCGCTGGGAGGCCTCGTCCGCCACCTCACCGAAGATGGTGTGGCGCCGGTTCAGGTGCGGGGTCGGGCCGACGGTGATGAAGAACTGGGAGCCGTTCGTGCCGGGGCCGGCATTCGCCATCGCCAGCAGGTAGGGCCGGTTGAAGACCAGCTCGGGGTGGAACTCGTCCGCGAACTTGTAGCCGGGACCGCCGGTACCGTTTCCGAGCGGATCGCCGCCCTGGATCATGAACCCGTCGATGACGCGGTGGAAGGTGAGCCCGTCATAGAACCGGCCGGTGGTCGGCTCGCCCGACGCGGCATCGAGGTACTCCTTCGTGCCGCTCGCCAGGCCGACGAAGTTCGCCACGGTCTTGGGTGCATGGTCGGGGAAGAGGGTAATCACGATGTCGCCGTGATTGGTGTGCAGGGTTGCGGTCTGGGGCACTGGGGGTCCTTTCGTCGGTGTCGTCTCCATCCTCCCAGATTCCCTACCCGCGCTCCGATCGGCCGAGTACGGTGGGGAGTGCGTGGACGCACGTCACCCCAGTCGGAGAACCGGAGGAAGCATGGCCCGCAGCAAGTTCGTCAATACCGTCGAGGACACCACCCAGGTGGCCGCCCGCAAGGCCTCCGAGGCGATCGTCGAGGCCGCGGAACGACTGTCTCCCCTGATCGACCAGGCCGGTGACTATCTCGGCCCGCTCAGCGAAGAGGCCAGGCGGTTGTCGACCGCCCTGGCGTCGGACGCCTACTCCCGGGTGAGGCCGGTGCTGCGTGACGCCCAGATCCGCGGCGCCCGGCTCGCCTCCGACGCTCTCGGGAAGGTCCAGCCCGCCATCGACGGCGCCCTGCACGCGGTGCCGCCGGCCATCGACCACGCGGTGGATACCGTCCGCCCGGCCGTCGACGACGTGCTCGGAAGGATCCCGCCGCTCGTGGAGGGAGCCCGGTCGAAGGTGCAGGACGATGTCCTGCCGCGGGTGGCGGGCGTGCTGCGCGAGGCGGCCTCCCAGCCGCTGGCGGCCGAAGCCGCCGCCCAGCTGGCGCTGGCCACCGCGGTGGTCTCCAAGGAACTGCGCAAGGCCGGCAAGAAGGCGAAGAAGGAGCGCCGCTGGCCCGGTGTGCTCGGCAAGCTGCTGCTGGCCGGGGCGCTCGCCGCCGGCGTGGCTGTCGCCGTCCGCAAGCTGCTGACGCCGCCGTCCGAGGGCTGGCACGCACACTCCCCCGCCGACGCCTACGTCGCCGACCCGATCGCCGAGGAGAGCCTCGCCGAAGCCGCCGCCGAGAAGGTGGAGGACGCCGCCGAGACCGTCGGTGAGGCGGCCGGCGCCGCCGCGGAGTGGGTGGGTGACCGGGCGGAGCAGGCGAGTGAGGCGGCCGCCGACGCCGCCGAGGCCGTCGGTGACGTGGCAGAGGACGCCGCCGAGCAGGTCCAGGAGCTCGGGCAGGACGCCGCCGATCGCGCCGAGGAGACCGCTGAGGACCTGGCCGAGCAGGCCGACGAGTCGGGAGACGATGCCGACCCTTTCGCAGGTAGCCCCTTCGGAGAGGAGTCCTACCAGGGCTCCGAACCGCCGGAGGGGTACGTGGTGAAGGCCAACAGCCGGACCCACAAGTACCGCGTCCCTGGCAGCTCAGGCTATGAGCGCGCCGCCGCCGACGTCTGGTTCACCAGCCCGGAGGCGGCCGAGACCGCAGGCTTCGTGAAGGCGCAACGCTAGCCGCCTGGTCAGGCAGACCGCACAGATCGCGGCCGTCGGGTGTCACAATCCGGCGGCCGCGATGGCTTTCTTGGGCACACAGCCAAGGAGGCCCCCATGCCCGACACTCCTGAGCACCACGACTGGGTGCTCGCGGCGCCGTTCCGCGCCCACCTTCGCCAACTCCACGCGGTGACCGGCCTGCCGTGGCCGGTGCTGGCCCTGGCTGCCGGGGTCTCACCCGCGCTGGTGCGCCACCTTGTCCTGGGCCACCGCGGACGACAGCTGCGCCGGCTCTCTCCGGTGTCGGCCCGACGCCTGCTGCGGCTGGACGCAGCGCGGCTGGCGGGCCTGGCCACTGAGTGGGTACCGGCTGCGCC
>JAEYNS010000090.1 GCA_023412435.1 Actinomycetes bacterium
TCCCAAGGATCTCTGGGATCGTGCCTACGTCTACCAGCGGCTGATCGACTACGCCGTCGCCCATCCGGATCGGCGGGTTCTGTTGAAGCCCCGGCACCGTCCGGAGGAGGCTACTTTTCACCTGATGAAGCATCATCCGGAGCAGGTCGTGGCCCAGTTACCACCTGCGCCGGACAACTTCACGATCACCTACGAGCCCATCACTGAGCTACTGTCGACGGCCGATCTGATGGTTACTGTCTCCTCCACAGCGGCGCTTGAGGCGGTGGCCGCAGGCGTGCGCACAGCGTTTGTCGGCGACCTCGGTGTGCACGAGAAGTTGGGGAACCACGTCCTGCTCGACTCAGGGTTGATTGCGAGATTCGATGACCTGATCGACGATCGGCTCCCCAACCCCGATCCCCAGTGGTTGGAAGACATCTTCATCCACCACGACGATCTAAGCCCGGTGGCACGGGTAGTGCATCGTGTCGAAGAGTTGTTGAGCTCGCCGCCCGAGCGGCGTCCTGGTGCGGTAGTTCGCCAGGGCGAATACCTGAGTGGTCGGCTGGCCGTCCGCAAGCGACGGATGCGGATGCCGCCCATGGCCAAAGGCCCTCAGGTGGCGAAACCCGTCGCTCCGGCTGTGGGCTGGCGCGGCTTCGCGCGGCGCAGGGCAGACCTCCTCGCACGGGCCTTTCTGCCCGCCGAGACCTACGACTCGCTCCGGCTTCGCCTCTCGAAACGACGGTGGGTGTAGCGGGGGCAGCAAGGCCCGCAAGTACCGCAAGCAGCAGACCAGCCAGATCCTTGCCGTCATCAAGGCCCAGAACCCGTGGAAGCTGCCCACCTTCGTGGTCGGTGACTTCAACTCGCACAAGTGGAGCGATCCGTCCAACCAGCCCTACGACATGATGGTTTCCGCCGGCTACGTCGACCCGCGGGCAACACCTACTACTCCACCCACACCGCGCCCGGCGCCACGGTCGGTACGCGGATCAACACCCAGTACTCCAGCTACAACTACTGGAAGCGGACCCCCGAGGTGAAGAAGACGTGGTCCGATGGCGCCAAGCGGCCCTGGATCAACGGGATCTACCTGGACTACATCTGGACGAGCCCCGGCATCCGCGTCCCCGAGTGGGAGACCGTGATGGACCTGGACGCCGACGGCAATTTCGTCGGCCGGATCCCGTCCGACCACAACATGCTGCGGGCCGACGTCGTCATTGCGTGAGGTAGGGCGGCGCTTCGCGGGACGCCCCGGGGCCCGGATCAGCCTGGCGGCGTGCGGCGCCCGCCGCAGATCCGCCACTTGGCGAGCCTCATGAAGCCCTCGGCGTCCGGGGGTTGGTACGGCAGGTAGCCGCACCGTGCGAAGGCATGCAGCGACGCCGCATTGTCGCGGTGCACCGCCGCGGTCAGCAGCGCAGCGTCCGGAGCGTCGAGGGAGGCTTCGGCGGCCAGCAGGACGGCCGTGGCCAGACCCTGCCCGCGGGCGTGAGGCGCGACGGTGATCGACACCTCCCACTCTCCGTCGCCGCGATCCCAGCGAACGGTGGCGACTGGACGGTCGTCCTGCAGCACCACTAGCAACTGCCGGTCCGGGTCGGCCAGGACGCGCTCGACCCACTCGACATGGGTGCTCCAGTCGATCTCGTCGTGGCTCCGTGAGGCCGTCCGAGTGGCGGGGTCGTTGCGCCACTCCAGGAGCAGGCGGGCGTCGTCGTGCTCCGCGGGCCGGACCAGGAGGTCAGGGTTGCCCCCGGAACGCGTCCGGCCGGGACCCACCATCAACACGTGCTCCCAGGCAGTCACGATCCGCCAGGTCCCGAGGCCGTCGACAAGGCGCCGGGCGCGGGAGGCGAGCGCGGCCAGGGCGGCGGGATCCTCGAGCAGGTCGACCAATCCGGCGAGGCTGGCGTCGAGGTCGTCGTGCGGCGGCAGGCCGAGGCCCCATGCCATCCCCGCCCTGGTTGCTGCGAGGTAGCCGGCCCGCTGGTTCTGGGTCACGGCGAGGATCGCCGCGGGCACACCCAGGGGTGCCTGGTCCCACACCGACGTTCCGGCCGCGCTCACCACCAGACTGTGCTGAACCGCCGCTGCGGGCAGGTCGGTGAGGAAGCCGACGGGACGGACGGCCGGGATCCGCGCGGCGATGTCCTCGAGCCGACCTCGCTGGTCCTCCGGGGTCACGACGGTGAGGTGCGGAGGGTCCGCAAGCCGGGCGAGCCCTTCGACCACCCGGGTGGTCAGCCCGTGCGGGTCGGATCCTCCCAGGACGACGAGGACGCCCCGGCCCGGCGACCCGACCGTCCGATCGATGGCTCGCTCCCGGACCTGCCGACGGATCGCGGCCGCCGCGAGCCCGAGCAGATGGAACCGTCCCGGTGGCGGGTAGCCCAGCCTGGTCTCGGCGCCGAGGTTCGGGTCGATCACCAGGTCGGCGGCCCGCACCCCGAACGGCGCATCCTGCACGTTGCTGAGCAGCGGGCCGGCCGGTACGTCACCGGGATCGAGCCAATAGGTGTCGAGGTGCAGCACGTCCGGCTGCCAACTCCGGCAGTGGGCGGCGAGCGCGGCCGGCACGTCGTCGAGCCGTACCCGCTCGACCAGCAGGTCGGGCAGCAACCGGGTCGCGGTCGCCACAGCGGTGTCGTCGAGTTCGCCGAGAACCCGCACCTGCCAACCCCTGGCCACCGCCTCCTCGGCCACCGCCAGCACGCGCATCAGGTGCCCGAGGCCGAACTCGCGTCCGGCGTTGCAGTGCGCGAGCACTCGACGCGATGTCACTTGGTCTCCTGCTGGAGCGCGGCGAACAGGTACTCGGCGCGTACCCAGTCCTCGGGCGTGTCAATGTCCTGCACCCGGTGGGACGGCAGCACGACGGGCACCGAGCGGGCGGAGTGGATCGGCTCGGCGGCGAGCCAGGCCGCGGCGGTCCCCCAGTAGAACTGGCCGGCATCGTGGTAGGCCGGTTCCAGGTCCTGGGACCGGGCCAGCGCGTTCTCCGGCCAGATCGGCTCGAGTGCCCCGTCCGGACGGATCCGGAGCGCGCGCTGCACCGGCGAGGCGAACCGGGCGACGCTGAAGGCGTAGGAGAGCCCGCTGGACAGCAGGGCTTCGTAGCCCTTGCGGAGCGCGTCCGTGGTGAGGAAAGGCGCGGTGGCGTAGATGCAGCAGACGTGAGTCACGGGACCCACAGCTGCCAGTTCGGAGACCGCGTGCTGCATGACCTCCACGGTGCCGGCGTAGTCGTCGGCGAGTTCTGGCGGTCGGACGAACGGGACCTCCGCGCCGGCGGCCGCGGCCACCTTGGCGATCTCGGCGTCGTCGGTCGAGACGACCACCCGATCGAAGCAGCCGGAGTCGGCCGCGGTCGTGATGGAGTGCGCGATCATCGGCCTGCCCGCGAAGGGCAGGATGTTCTTGCGGGGGATCCGCTTCGAGCCGCCGCGGGCCGGGATCACTGCGATGCGCATGTCCCCATGATCACAGGTGGCCGACCCGACCGCACCGCCGCAGGCCGCGACTCTCGGGCGGCGGTCAGCGCAGTGCCCGGCGCAGTGCCTCGATGACCCGGTCGACGTCGGTGTCACGCAGGTCGGGGAACAGCGGGAGCGAGAGTTCCTCGGCGTAGAAGGCTTCCGCGTTCGGGCACAGCCCGCGCTGGTAACCCAGGTCGGCGTAGACCGGGTGCCAGTACACCGGCAGGTAGTTCACCTGAACCCCGATGCCTTCGGCGCGAAGCTTCTCGTAGACCTCACGGCGTCGGCCGTCGAGGACCCGCAGCGGGTACAGGTGCCACACCGGGTCGACCCCGGGACGCCGGCCCGGCAGCGCCAACCCCTCGACCCCGGTCAGGCCTGCGTCGTAGCGGGCCACGATCTCGGCACGGCGCCGCTTGAACTCCGCAAGCCGGGTCAACTGAGAGAGCCCGAGGGCGCAACCGAGGTCGGTGAGCCGGTAGTTGGTCCCGAAGGCATGCACCTCCTGGTGCCATGGACCCTGGTCGGTGATTCGGAACCGGGACGGGTCGCGCACCAGCCCGATGAAGTGGAACTCGTGGGCCCGCTGGGCGAGCTCGGGGTCCCTGAAGACCGCCGCGCCGCCTTCGCCGGTGGTGATGTTCTTGGTGGGGAAGAACGAGAACGTCGTGATGTCGGCCAGGTCGCCGACCGGCCGGCCGGCGCTTGTGCCGCCGATCGAGTGCGCCGCGTCAGCGAGGGTGAGCGCGCCGACGCGGTCGGCTATGCGCTGCAGCGCGACGTAGTCGGCGGGCTGGCCGGCATAGTCCACCGCCGTCACCACTTTGGTACGTGGCCCGACCACCGCGGCGACCGCGTCCGGGTCGAGCAGCGCGGTGTCCGGGTCGACGTCAGCGAAGACCACGGTCGCGCCCGCCAGGGAGGCCCCCGACGCCGAGGCGATGAAGGTCATCGGCGTGCACACCACCTCGTCGCCGGGACCCACCCCGGCTGCGGCGTAGGCCATGTGCAGGGCCGCCGTCCCGGACGTGGCGGTGACGGCGCGGTGGCCGCCCGACAGCGCGCCGAGCCGGGTCTCGAACTCGGTCACCAGCGGGCCGGTGGTCAGCCAGTCGCCGCGAAGCACCTCGACCACCGCCGCGATGTCGGACTCCGAGATCGACTGGCGGCCGTACGGCAACACGGTCAGGACTCCCCGTCGGCCAGAATCGCCGCGATCTGCTCGCGGGTGTACCAGTGCTCGTTGGTGTTGGATCGGAAGGAGAAGTCGGACGGGACCGGGACGGCGTCCCTGGGCGGCTGATACCCCCAGCCGGCCAGGTCGGGTTGGATCACGAAGTACTTGTCGCCCGCCAGGGACAGGGCTCGGCGGCCCTCCTCGGGGCTGATCATCTCCTCGTGGAGCTTCTCGCCGGGACGCAGTCCGACGTCGACCATCTCAGCGCCTGGGGCGATTGCCTGGGCGAGATCGACGACCCTCATCGACGGGATCCGCGGCACAAGGAGTTCTCCACCCTGCATCAGGTCGAACGCGTCCACCACCATCCGGACCGCCTGTTCAAGGGTGATGAAGAACCGGGTACAGCGCAGGTCGGTGATCGGTAGTGGTTGGCCGGCAGCGGCAAGCTTGCGGAAGACGGGGATGACCGAGCCGCGGCTACCCATGACGTTGCCGTACCGGACGACCGTGAACCTGCTGTCGTAGGCGGCCGCGTAGTGGTTGCCCGAGATGAAGAGCTTGTCGGCCGTCAGCTTGGTGGCGCCGTACAGGTTGATCGGGCTGGACGCCTTGTCGGTCGACAACGCGACGACCTTCTTCACCCCGGCGTCGATCGCCGCCTCGACCACATTCTGGCTGCCGAGGACGTTGGTCTTCACGAACTCGAACGGGTTGTACTCGGCGGTGTCGACCTGCTTGAGGGCCGCGGCGTGCACCACGTACTCGACGCCGTGCATCGCCCGCCGCAGCCGGTCGACGTCCCGGATGTCGCCGATGAACCAGCGCAGCCGCGGGTCGTTTCCGAACAGCGCGCGGGCCTCGTACTGCTTGAGTTCGTCGCGGGAGAAGATGACCAGCCGGGCGGGATCGAGGTGGTCCAGCGCGTACCTGACGAAGGACTTGCCGAAGGAGCCAGTGCCCCCGGTGATCAGCAGGCTCGAGCGCTGGAGCAGTGGCATAGGCCTTACTCTAGGCGAATGACCGCCAGCGAACTCGTCGACGCGGACCTCGCCATCGGACCCGGCCGGCCTGTCTTCACCGTCGCGGAGATGTCGGGCAACCACAACGGTGACCTCGGGCGGGCGCGCGCGATAGTTGACGCCATCGCGGCCACAGGGGCAACCGCCATCAAGTTCCAGACCTACACCGCCGACACCCTGACGATCGACGTCGACCTGCCCTCGTTCCGGGTGGCCGACAACCACGGGCTGTGGGGCGGCCGCAACCTCTACTCGCTGTATCAGGAGGCGTACACCCCCTGGGAATGGCACGCCGAGTTGTTCGAGCGAGCCGGCAAGGCCGGTCTGGTGCCGTTCTCCACCCCCTTCGACCCAACCTCGGTCGAGTTCCTGGAGACGCTGGGCTGTCGGCTCTACAAGACCGCGTCGGCCGAGATCGGCGACCTCCCGCTGCTGCGCGAGGTCGGCAGGACCGGCAAGCCGGTGATCGTGTCGACTGGCATGGCCACGCTCGCCGAGATCGACGCCGCGGTTGACGCGATCCGCAGCGTCGGCTCCTCGTCGATCGTGCTGCTCGCGTGCACAGCCGCCTACCCGGCCCGACCCGAGGAAGCCAGGCTGGGCAACATCGCGGTGCTTCGGGAGGCATTCGGCCTGCCGGTGGGGATCTCCGACCACACCCTCGGCATTGGCGTGAGCGTCGCCGCGGTCGCGCTCGGCGCCGTCGTGGTCGAGAAGCACGTCAGGCTGGGCGACGATGCCGGCGGGGTCGACTCCGGCTTCTCGCTGACGCCTGCGGAGTTCGCCCGCCTGGTCGACGCAGCCGAGCAGGCGCGGGTGGGGGTCGCCAGCGGGGTTGCGTTCGGCCCCACCCCGGACGAGCGCGCGGTCCACGCTCTCCGGCGTTCGCTCCACGTCGTCTCCGACGTGCGTCGGGGGGACGTGGTCTCCCAGGCCAACGTCCGGTCGATCCGTCCCTCGGGCGGCCTGGCCCCCGGCGACTTCGAACTCGTCGCCGGCCGTGAGTTCCGGGTGGATGTCGAGCGGGGGACCCCGCTGACCTGGGACCTGATCTAGCGCCTTGCTCCGCGCACAGCTGACGTTGCTCAGGGAGGGATCGCAGTGACCCAGGTGTGGGCTCATCGTGGGGCCTCGGGGCATGCGCCCGAGAACACGGTTCCGGCGTTCGAGTTGGCGATCGCCCAGGGCGCCGACGGGGTCGAGTTCGACGTCCAGCTCAGCTCGGACGGGGTGATGGTGGTGATTCACGATGAGCAGCTTGAGCGCACCACCGACGGCACCGGCCGGGTGGTCGAGCACACCTTCGCGCAATTGCAGGTCCTGGACGCCGGCGCCGGCAGGGAGGGTTTTACCGGGGTGCGCATCCCCACCCTCGTGGAGGTGCTCGAGCTGGTCGCGCCTAGCGAGCTGCGGATCAACATCGAGCTGAAGAACTCCGAGGAGCCGTACCCGGGACTAGAGGAGAAGGTGCTGGCGGCGGTGCGGGCGTTCAACCTGCAGGATCGCGTCGTCCTGTCCTCGTTCAACCACTACTCGCTGCGGAAGCTCCGCTCGATGAAGACCGGCTGCGAACTGGCGGCGCTGTACACCGACCCGCTGTTCCGACCCTGGCGGTACGCGAGCGAACTCGGCGTCGCCGCGATCCACCCGCCGGCGATGTGCGTGTTCGGCAAGGGGTTCGTGGACAAGGCACGCCGTGCCGGGGTGGCGGTGCGGCCGTGGGTCGTCAACGGCGAGCGCTCGCTGCGCCGGATGTTCAACTACGGGGTCGACGCGGTCTTCACCGACTCCCCGGACCGCGCGCTGGCGATCCGGGACGCCGGCTGGTCGTCCCTCAGCTGAGCGCGGCCGGCAGGATCGCCAGCGGAATCGAGCCCAGGTTGAGCGCGCGGGAGTGGAAGTCCTTCAGGCTGAACTCCTCGCCGCGGGCGGCAGTTGCCTGGGCGGCGGTCGCACGAGCCTGCTCCCACAGCCGCTGGCCGACCTTGTAGGACGGCGCCTGGCCCGGCCACCCGAGGTACCGGTTGAGCTCGAACCGCAGGAAGGCCTCCTCCATGCTGGAGTTGGCGCGCAGGAAGGTCCAGGCCTTCCCGGCGTCCCAGGTCCCGCCGCCCCAGCGTTCGGGGCAGGGCTTGCCGAGGTGGACGCCGATGTCGAGCACCACCCGCGCAGCGCGCAGCCGCTGGCCGTCGACCAGGCCGAGCCGGTCGCCCAGGTCGTCCATGAAGCCGAACTCCTGCATCAGCCGCTCGGCGTACAGCGCCCAGCCCTCGCCGTGGCCCGAAGTCCACGACACCAGCCGGCGCCAGCTGTTGAGCTGGTCGCGGACCAGCACCTGCTGCGCGATCTGGAGGTGGTGGCCCGGCACACCCTCGTGGTAGACCGTGGTCTTCTCGTTCCAGGTGCTGAACTCGGTGACGCCCGGCGGCACCGACCACCACATCCGGCCGGGCCGGGAGAAGTCGTCGCTCGGGCCGGTGTAGTAGATGCCACCGTTCTCGGTCGGGGCGATCATGCACTCCAGGTTGCGGATCGGCTCGGCGATGTCGAAATGCACCCCGTCGAGCGCGGCGATCGCGGCGTCGGAGGTCGCCTGCATCCACTCCCTCAGCGCGTCCTTGCCGTGCAGCTTGCGCGCCGGGTCGGCGTCCAGCGCCGCGACCGCGTCGGCGAGGGTGGCGTCCGGGCCGGCGATCTCGCGGACAATCGCGTCCTGCTCGTCGGCCATCCGCTGGAGCTCGTGGAGGCCCCATTCGTAGGTCTCGTCCAGGTCCACGGCGGCGCCGACGAAGTAGCGCGACCACCGCGCGTAGCGCTCCCGTCCGACCGCGTCCCTCGCGGGCGCGCGGGCGGCCAGCTCGTCCCCGAGGAACCGGACCAGCTCGCCGTAGGCAGCGGCCGCGTCCCGCCCGGCGCGGGCCAGGTCGTTGGCGAGCGCACCCTCGGCGGGCGCGCCGTCCGGGTTGGCGCCAGTGGTGAAGGCCACGAAGAAGGACGAGGCCGGGTCGGCCAGCTCCTCGGCTTGCTTGATCCCTTCGGCCACCTGCAGCCGCGCGGCCACCAGACCACGGGCGGCGGCCTCGCGCAGCGACGCGATGTAGCCGCGGACCGCGTCCGGCACCTTGGAGAGCCGGGCGGCGATGTTCGCCCAGTCGTCGGCGGTCGCGGTGGGCATGAGGTCGAGGACGTCGCGCAGCTCCTGCAAGGGGGACGCGATCACGTTCAGGCTCGCCAACTGCTCGCCGGCCTCGAA
>JAEYNS010000261.1 GCA_023412435.1 Actinomycetes bacterium
CAGCGGCAGTGGTCCCTGGTGGGGGGAAACGGCCGGATCAGCCCCGGAACGGCAGCACCGAGCGGGGGAACAGCCGGCGCCACGGGTGAGCGGTCCGGGCCCGGGTGGCGTTGAGTCCTGCGGCCGCGGTGCGGACCTGGGTCGCGACGTCGCCGGGGGGCACGGCGGGGGCGAAGCGGGCCTGCTCGACCTGGATCGCGAGGGCCTTCGCCGCGGCGGCCGGTTCGGCCTCCAGGACGGCGGTCAGCGCTGCCGCGGTCTGCCGCGGGGTGCCGGTCGGCCAGGCGTGGCCGGCGTCGACGACGGTGTCCCGGAGCTCGTCCCAGGCGTCCTCCGCCATCCGCGCCGGGTCGCGGTCGGGTCGCAACCGCCACCACCGCCGACCTCCCCGCAGCGCGGTGGGGGTGAATGCGACAGCCAGGACGGCGAGCCCGCCCGCAGCCCAGCCCGTCAGGTCGACCGGGCCGGGGGCGGTGCCCGTGGTCGGCGGCCGGCTGGCGGTGGCGGTGGGGACGGGAGCCTCGCTGACCGGAACGCTCGGCTCGACCGAGGTGGACGCGCTCGTGGTCGGAGTCGGGACGGGGGCCACGCCCGGCGCACCGCTGGGCGTCGGGTCGAAGGCCACCCAGCCGAACCCCGCCAGGTACACCTCGGTCCAGGCGTGCATGTCGCGCACCGATACCTCGTAGTCCCCGTCTTCGCTCTCGACTCCGGGCAGGAAGCCGACCACGACACGGGACGGGATCCCGACGGCACGGGTGAGGATCGCCAGCGAGCCGGAGAACTGCTCGCAGTACCCGGTGCGCGAATCCAGCAGGAAGTCGCTCACGGTATCGAGGGTGGAGCCGCCGATCTGCGCGGTGGAGTAGGTGAACTCCTCCGAGCGCAGCCAGGCCAGCAGCGCCAGCACCCGCTCGCCGTCGGTTGTCGCCCGGGCGGTGACCTGGCGGGCGAGGGTCACCACGTCGGGGTCGAGGTCGGGCGGCAGCGAGAGGGTGAGGCCGTCGTCGCCGGGGTCGCCGGAGGAGGCCGCGGCCACCTCGTCCGGTCCTGGGGCGAGGTCCCAACTGGTCACGGAGTAGGACAGGAACCGGGTGGCGGCCTTGCGGTCCTCGCCGATCGCGACGACAGCGAGCGAACGCGGGTCGTAGCGCCAGTCGCCATCGGCGACGATGTCCCTCGGCGCCCACGGCACCGGCAGCCACTCGCTGCTGAAATCGTCGACCTCGATGTCGAGCCGCACCGTGCCGGGCAGGTGGGCGAGTCCGGGCGGGTCGGACAGCGGCCGCGGCAGCAGGTCTGTGGCGACGAGGTGGAAGCCGTCGGCGTCGAAGGACGGGAGCGCGGCGAGCCTCAGGTAGCGGCCCCGGCCGTCGTCGCTGCGGTAGGTGATGATGACCCGGTCCACCGGGGCGCGCAGGTTGCGAATCAGGTCGAGGGTGGGGTCGCCCAGCTGGACCGAACTGTTCATGCCGGACGGGTCGAGGAAGGCGCCCGACCGTTCCGGGATCACCGAGGAGGCGGCGCCGGTGAGCACCCACGCGATCAGCAGCGACGCGCCGCCGGCCATACCGAGCCCGCGGCGCAGCCCCGCCGGTCCGCCCGCCCGGCGTGACTCGCCCGCCGCGCCATCGACGACGACGTTTCCGTACACCGCCGTCGCCAGCACCGCGATGTAGCCCGCGGAGATCAGGATCAGGTAGCCGGGGCTGGCCTCCTCCGCCAGCACGATCGACGGGACGAGGAAGGGCAGTACCAGCACCGGGAAGGTCCAGCCGGGACGCTCGAGGCCGACCGCTATCGCTTCGACGACGACGAACAGCAGCCACAGCACCAGCGCGCTGAGCAGCCGGAAGCCGGCGTGCGGCTCCATCGGCGCGTACGCGGCAGCGGCGTGCTCGACGGTCTCGAGGATGATGTCACCGATCGGTTCCCGCAGCAGCAGCACCACGAGGACCCCTGGTGCCACGACCACCAGCCGCGAGACACCGGCCGGCGCTGCGAGCCGACGGGCGGCCCCGGCGAGAACGGCGCTGGAACCCACAAGGGCGAGCGTCATCCACAGGTAGTCGCGGTCGGTGGTCAGCGGGAAGATCGAGACCGCGGAGAGCATGAGCGCCGCCACCACCGCCAGGGTCAGGCGTTCGGCGGACGTCATGACGCACCACCCAGCATGCGCCAGGCCTGTTCGACGGAGGTTCCCATCGGCACCGTGACGCACCGCCAGCCCGCCGCCTCGAGCAGCCGGAGGGCGTTGTGGCCGATCAGCGCCGGTTCGCGGACCAGCGCCCAGCAGGCCCTGTGGTCGCGCCGGGCATCGGCCAGCGCGGCGGCATCGCGGTCGTCCAGCCGTGCCAGCAACGCGATCAGGAGCTGACCCCGTACCCCGGTCGGTGACCCCGCCAGCGCGCGGCCAAGGGTGGTCTCCCGGCTGAGTTCGAGGGCGGCGAGGCGTCGCAGCATGGCGGCGGTGGCCAGGGCTTTGCGGTCGGCGACGTCGACGGCGCCGGCGGTGGTGTCGGTCAGCGCCACCGAGAAGCCGTGATCGATCAGGTGGCGGGCGATGGACGCCGCCGCCGACACCACCCACTCCAGTCGGGGCTCCGGCACCGCCGAGCCGTACGCGCCGGCCCGGTTGTCCACCAGCAGCACCGCGCTCGGATCCCAGGCCCGCTCCTCGCGACGCACCATCAGCTCGCCGGTGCGGGCGGTGGATCGCCAGTGGATCCGGCGGACGTCGTCACCGGGAAGGTATTCCCGCACCATCACGTCGTCCTGCCCGATCAGGCTGGTCTTGAGCACCGTCGACTCCATGGCTGTGCCGAGCCCTGAAGCGTCGCGCATCGATTCGAGGGGGTGCACCGCCGGCAGCGCGAGCACCTCGGCAGTGCCCGGCAGCACCTGATGCGACCTGGCCAGACCGAGCGCGTCCAGCACGCTGCGGTGCAGCGGTCCGAGCCGGTGCCTGCCGCGCCAGGCCGGGGTCACCCGGTGGTCGATCCGGTGCCGGTCGAGGCCGAGCCCCATCGGGAACGTTGCCTCCCGCGGGCCGCGCAGAGCCCGCGCCCGCTCGTCGGAGTAGCTCGCCACCGCGCCGAGGCTGAGGCCGTCGGTGTCGACCACGATCCGGCTCACCACATCCTCGCCCGAGGCCACCTCCTCGGGCGTGACGGTCCGCGCCACCCCGGGCCGTCCGGTGCTCAGCATCACGAGGACCCAGCTCGCCACCGGAAGGAAGACGAGGAACAGGCCCGGCCACATCAGGTCGCGCTGGCCCGTCAGCCAGGCGAACCCGCTCCACACCGCGCCGCCGATCACCGTCACCCACCCCTGCACCGTGAGGCCCGGCAGCGGGGCGCCCCGCTGCCAGCCGGCCAGAGGTGAGACCGCCACGGCTACGTCCTGCGCTGGGGGAGCGGGATCTCCGCCACGGCGTGCGCCACCACGTCCATCACGTTGCGGCGGCCGAGGTGGGCCTCGTGGCTCAGCATCACGCGGTGGGCGAGGGTGGGCACCGCGAGTTGCTGGATGTCGTCGGGGGTCACATAGCTGCGGCCGGCGATCGCGGCCTGCGCCTTGGCGGCCCGCATCAACTGCAGGCTCGCCCGCGGCGAGGCGCCCAGCCGGATGTCCGGCAGCGCCCTCGTCCTGGCGACGATGGCGACCAGGTACTCCTTCACCGCACGGTGGACGAAGACCCGCCGGATCGCCGCGATGCACTCGTTGACGGTCTCGGCGGTCGCCACCGGGGTGAGCTGCTCCAGCGGCTCGGCCTCACCGTGGTGGTCGAGCATCGCGATCTCCGCCGCCGTGCTCGGGTAGCCCATGTCGAGCCGGAGGCCGAACCGGTCGCGCTGCGCCTCCGGGAGTGGGTAGGTGCCCTCCATCTCGATGGGGTTCTGGGTAGCCACCACGACGAACGGACGCGGCAGTCGGTGCGTGGTGCCGTCCACCGTCACCCGGCGTTCCTCCATGGCTTCCAGCAGCGCCGACTGGGTCTTGGGTGAAGCGCGGTTGATCTCGTCCGCGATCACGACGTGGGCGAACACCCCGCCGGGCTTGAACTCGAAGTCGCGGGTGTGCTGGTTGAACACGGAGACCCCGGTGATATCGCTGGGCAGCAGGTCGGGGGTGAACTGGATCCGGCTGGCGCGGGCGTCGATCGAGCGGGCCAACGCCCTGGCGAGCATCGTCTTGCCGACCCCGGGGACGTCCTCGATCAGCAGGTGGGCCTCGGCCATCAGAGCGGTGATCGCCAGCCGGATCGCCTCGTCCTTGCCGTCGATGACCGTGCCCACGGCCCGGTGGATCGCCTCCGCCGTCTGCTGGACGGTCTGCACCTCAGTCGTGGACGCGACAACCTCCACCGTGGGCTCCCTCCCGGTTGGCTGCCACCACCCTACGTGACCGCTCCGCACGCCAAACAGGTGGGGCGAGCGGTTGTCGATCACCCGTGACTCTTGCCTTCGGTGGAGGGATGTGGAGTATGGTGGTGGAAAGTGGAGCGACGCGGAGGAGGATCCCATGTTCCTGGGCACCTTCACGCAGAAGCTCGACGACAAGGGGCGGCTCATCCTGCCCGCGAAGTTCCGTGACCAGCTCGGTGACGGCCTCGTGATCACCAGGCAGCAGGAGCGGTGCCTGGCGGTCTGGCCGACAGCCGTGTTCCAGGCGGAGGTCGAGCGGGCAGCGTCCGGGCCGGCCACGTCACGAGGCGTCCGGGAGTACCAGCGGATGGTGGCTTCCGGCGCTTCTGACGAGTCTCCCGACAGCCAGGGTCGGGTGGTGGTGCCGCCGTCGCTGCGCCAGTACGCGGAACTGGTGAAGGACATCGTCGTGATCGGGGCGATCAACCGCCTCGAGGTGTGGGACGCGGCGAAGTGGGCGGAGTACTCCGCCGAGCAGGAAGCGGCCTTCGCGGACTTGGACGAGGAGGTCGACTAGCGGGCCGCTGCGCCCGCCGAGGCGATGCGGCTCGTGGGTCGCGGCTTCAACCCGGGGTTCCCCTGGCGCACCTTCCCCGGTGCCAGGTGGGCTCCGGGTTGAAACCCCGGTGCACGAGCCGAACCGAGACAGACACGAGGGTCGAGATGGCAGTTCCGGAGGCGGGCCCCAGCCACGTCCCCGTGATGCGTGCCCGCATCGTGGACCTGCTCGCCCCGGCGCTGCAGCAGCCGGGTTCGGTCTATCTGGACTGCACCCTCGGCCTCGCCGGCCACGCCACCGCCGTCCTCGAGACCTGCCCGCAGGCCCGGCTGGTCGGGATCGACAGGGATCCGGCCGCCCTCGCGCTGGCCGGACAGGCGCTGGCCCGGTTCGGCGATCGCGTCCACCTCTACCAGGCCGTCTACCACGAACTGGACGAGGTGCTCGAGGAGGACGGCACCCCCGCCGTGCAGGCCATCTGCATGGACCTGGGCCTGTCGTCGCTGCAGATCGACACCACCGAGCGCGGGTTCGCCTACGCCACCGACGCCCCGCTCGACATGCGCATGGACGCGGGACAGGATCTTACGGCTGCCGAACTGCTCCGCACGGTGGGCGCCGCCGACCTGACGCGGGTCCTGCGCGAGTACGGCGACGAGAAGTTCGCCGACCGGATCGCGCGCCGGATCGTCGCCGAGCGGGAACACCGGCCGATCGAGACCTCGGCCCACCTGGTGGAGTTGATCACCGCCGCCATCCCCGCCGCCGCCCGGCACGCCCGCTCCGGCCACCCGGCGAAGCGGACCTTCCAGGCGCTGCGGATCGCCGTCAACGCCGAACTCGACTCGTTGCGGGCCGCGCTGCCCGCGGCGCTCGACGTGCTGGCACCCGGCGGCAGGCTCGCCGTGCTGGCCTACCACTCCGGCGAGGACCGGCTGGTCAAGCGGTGCTTCGCCGAGGCGACCGCCGACAGGGTGCCGCCCGGCC
>JAEYNS010000267.1 GCA_023412435.1 Actinomycetes bacterium
GCCGAGCAGCTGCTGGGCGAGGTGCGGGCCGGCACCTGGGCGATGGAGGCGTTGCGGATCGCTGCCGGGCAGCCCCGGATCTTCCTGGACACCGACGATCGCACCATCCCGAACGAGCTCGCCAACCCCGACGGGAACCGGCTCGGCCCGGCCACTCACCTCGCCAAGGGTTGCTACCCCGGCCAGGAGACCGTCGCCCGGATCTACAACCTCGGACGGCCGCCGCGCCGGCTCACCCTGCTGCACCTGGACGGCAGCGCGGAGGCGCTGCCGCCGGTCGGGGCCGCCGTGGTCAGCGATGGCCGGGTGGTCGGCCGGATGGGCAGCTCCGAGCGGCACTACGAGCTCGGCCCGATCGGGTTGGCGCTGCTGAAGCGGCAACTCCCGCTGGACGCCGAGCTCGCGGTGGCCGGGATCGCGGCCGCCCAGGAGACGCTGGTCGACCCGGAGGCCGGACTTCACTGGCGACCCGAACCGGGGCTCGGCAGGCGATGAGGCGCGCGCTGAAGGCGGTCGGGCTGCTGCTGCTGGTGTCCCTCGCCTTCGGTGCCGGCTGGGCCTGGCCGATCCTGGTCCGTCCGGGGCTCGTGGTCGGTCAGGACGCGGTCACCGACACCGCCTCGGCGGAGGTCACGGTGGAGGTCGAGGACGCCGGCGGCCGCACCCTGGTCGCGCGTCCGCCCGCGTCGGTGACCGCGACCGACCTGCTCGTGGTGATCTACCCCGGCGGCCTCGTCCGGCCGCAGGCCTACGAGTGGCTGGCCCGCCGGCTGGCCGCCGCCGGCCACCTGACGGTGATCCCCGAGTTCTCCTTCGACCTCGCGGTGACCGGCGTCGACCGGGCGGACACCCTGATCGCCCGGTTCGGCAGCGGCAGGCAGGTGGTGCTCGCCGGACACTCCCTCGGCGGCGCGATGGCCGCGCAGTACACCGCCGCCCGGATCGCCGGGGGGTCGGACGCACCGGCAGGGCTGATCCTGATGGGCGCCTACCCGCCTTCTGGTTCTGACCTGTCGGGCGGCGACCTGCCGGTGCTGAGCCTGCTGGCCGAGCATGACGACGTGGTGGACGCCGCCGCTCTCGAGGCGGGCTGGGCGCTGCTGCCGCCGGACACCCGGCGCGTGGTGGTCACCGGCGCCGTCCACGCCTTCTTCGGACGCTACGGGCCGCAGGCCGGCGACGGCACGCCGACTGTGCCGCGAGTCGCGGCCGAGACGCAGATCAGCCAGGCCGTGGAGGAATTCCTTTCCGTGCTGGGGTAGCCGCCGGGTTCAGCCGGGGCGCCGGGCGAGCAGATAGAGCCGCTCGGCCTGCGCCTCGTCCGGCAGCGGGGAGCGGACGTACCATTCCTCGACCGTCAGGCCGGCCGCGGCGACCGCCGCCACCACCTGGGACCTGTCGTGCAGCACGAACTCGACGTCGACGGCGACGCCGCACAGGTCGCGCACCTGCCGGACCTCGCTGCCGAGATGGACCGCCAGCGCGAGCACGCCGCCCGGCCGCAGCGTGGCGGTCACCGTCCGCAGCGTGTGGGACAGCTCGGACGGGGCGAGGTGGACGAAGCTGAACCAGGCCACGATCGCTCCCCAGGCTGCGGCGGTGCGGGGCCGCAGCAGTTGGTGGAACCGTCCGACCTGGAAGTCGAGATCGGGGAAGTTGAGCCGGGCCTGCTCCACCATCCCTGCCGAGGCGTCCAGCCCGTGCACCTCGAGCCCGAGGTCGGCGAGGAAGGCGGTCAGCTGGCCGGGGCCGCAGCCGAGGTCCATGACGGGGCCGCCGGCAAGGGCGCCGACCCGTTCCAGCAGCCAGACGTCGAAGGGCTTGCCGGTCAACTCGTCGAGCAGGGCGTCGGAGTAGGCCGCCGCAGCGGCGTCGTAGGTGGCGACGACGCGGGCGTCCCTGGCGTCGGGCCCGGCGGCGAGCACCGCCTCGAGGTCGGCCGGAGTCGCTGCGGGTGAGGGCAAGGGGGCGTCGCCGAGCAGATGGACCCAGCGACGGTCCTGGTGGCCGGGCTGCAACGGCAGTTCCGCCACCAGCGGCTCGTCGCGGGCAGCGAGCCCGGCCAGGCACGCGGAGACGGCGGTCCGGTCGGCGAACCCGTGCAGCCGCTCGGTGCGGGTCCGCAACTCGCCGGGGGTCTGCGGGCCGCGCAGCAGCAGCACGGTGAGCAGGGCGCGCTCGTCCTGGGCCAGGTCGAGCACCTCGTCGAGCAGTTGGTGGTACTTGACGACGCGCGATCCGGCGCCGGCCCACACCAGACGCAGCAGGCCGCGGTCCTTCAGGGCGCGGGCGATGTCCTGCAGCTCGCGTTCGGAGTAGTCCACGACGGGCTCACGGCTCGAGGTCTGGTTGCAGGCGAGCCGCAGCGAGTTGAGGGTGAGGGGATAGCTGGCCGGGACCGTCTTCTGCTTCTCCAGCAGGCTGCCGAGAACGCGTTGCTCCTGCTGACTCAACACAGGCAAGGCCATGACTGACAGCCTAGTGTGGCGCCCGGCCGCTGCCGGACGCGGTCCGGGCGCTTGTGTTGAGGACTTGCGTTGCCCGTACACTCTTCACTTGAGGGGAGTACTTCCCAAGTCGTCTGCGGTCAATCCGGACCTGCGCAGGTCCTCGTAGGCGCGCCCGTGAGGGTGAAGCAGACCTCAGGACGTGAGGTGTACCCCTGTGCAAGGAATCGGCTCCCCCCTGTTGTGGGCGATCAGCATCGCCGCCGTGCTGCTCATGTTCGGCGTGGACTTCCTGCTGACCCGCCGGCCGCATGAAGTGTCCCTGCGGGAGGCGATCGGCTGGTCGGCCTTCTACATAGCCCTGCCGCTGGCCTTCGGGGTCTGGGTGTGGCAGGCGTTCGGGTCCGAGCGCGGGATCGAGTTCTACGCCGGCTACCTGGTGGAGAAGTCGCTCAGCGTCGACAACCTGTTCGTCTTCATGCTGCTGATGGCGTCCTTCGCCGTGCCACGCGAACTGCAGCAGCGCGTCCTGCTGATCGGCGTCGGCGGGGCGCTCGTGCTGCGCGGCGTCTTCATTGCGCTCGGTGCCGTGCTGATCTCGTCCTTCGCGTGGGCCTTCCTGCTCTTCGGCGCCATCCTGTTGGCGACCGCGGTGAAGGTGCTGCGGGACGCGATGAGCCCGGCCAGCCACGAGGTGGAGATCGGCTCGCTGCGGATCGTCCGGCTGGTTCGCAGGTTCTGGCCGGTCACCGACGGCTACCGCGGTACCCGGATGACGGTGGTCGAGGACGGCCGCCGCGCGATCACCCCGCTCGCGCTGGCCACGCTGGCGATCCTCGCCACCGACGTGGTCTTCGCCGTCGATTCCGTCCCCGCGGTGTACGGCATCACCGGCGACCCCTACCTGGTCTTCATCACCAACGCCTTCGCCCTGCTCGGCCTGCGGGCGCTCTACTTCGTGCTGGCCGGCGCGCTGGGGGCGCTGGTGCACCTGGGCTACGGCCTGGCGGCGATCCTCGCCTTCATCGGGGCGAAGCTCGTCCTGCACTGGGCGCACGGGGTGTGGCCGTGGGTGCCGGAGGTACCCACGCTGTTCTCGCTGGGGGTGATCGTCGGGATCCTCGCGATCGTCACCACCACGAGCCTGCTCTCGAACCGCCGTCAACGCCGAAGGCTCGCCCGAGCCGGAGGAGCGGGTGACCAGGCACAGGTCAGCCCGCCGACAGACGCAGCGCCTCCGTCAGACAGAGTTCGTAGCTGATGTCCTGACGGACGCGGGCGCCGACCTGGACCCACCGACCGCCGGTCCACACCAGGACATGGGCCCCCGGCAGCAGCCGCAGCTCCGCCAGCCCGGCGAAAGACCGGCCCACCGCCACCGCCGCGCGTGCGAACCGGTCCCACCGCGCCGCCACTTCGGCGGCGGGGTACGGCCCGACCACCAGCAGCAGTCGGGCGGGCTCGAGCCGGTTCGCCGCGTTCTGCAGCTCCCACGCCAGGCCCGGGTTCATCGAGTCGGGGGTGCACAGGAAGACCGCGATTCCCGACTCACCCATCAGCTCGTCCACCCGGGAGCGCCACTCGTCGTTGGCCAGCGACTCCTTCGCCGCGCCGAGGCTCGGCAACCGCATCCCCGGAGGGTTCACCGCGATCAGCGGGCCGTGGCCCGCCAGGATATCGGCCAGGACCTCCTCGAAGCGCCGACCGCGGCCCAGCCGCAGCAGGCTGGGCAGCGCGCTGTGGCGCGGGTGGAGGGCGGGCAGCCGGGTGGCGTCGTCCCCGAACGAGCGCAGCAGCAGCAGCGGCGGGAGCGGGTCAGCGGCGCGCAGCTCGACGATCGAGGGCGCCACCAGCCGCCGTCCGAGGTGGTTGATCCCGACGGCCAGCAGCACCACGGGCACCACAGTGCCGATCGCGAGCGGTCCGATGGCCCACCAGGTGGCCTCGCCGGTGATCGCGGCGAGCATCCCCAGCGCCAGCGCGGCCACCTGCCCGCTCGACGGGCCGAGGACGCCGATGGCCGCCACGGCAGGCGCAGGGGAGCCGGGACCGAGGGTGACGACCGCCACCGCAAGCAGCCCGACCAGCAGCCACGCCGCGACCACCAGCAGGCGGGCACCAGCCACCAGCCCCTCGCCGACCCCCCGGCGGACACTCCGGGTCCGGGCGACAGCGGGCGGCGGACGCCGACCCAGCCACCGCTTCACCGTGCGGTCCGCCCACCATGCGACGACGCCGAACGCCAGGCCGCCGCCGACGTACAGCGCGGCACCCACCCGGTTCCACTCGTCGTCGGTGGGCACCAGTCCGACAGGGGTGAGGACGACTGCGGTGACGATGGCGAACGAGCGGGCCCGGGTCAGCCAGGTCACCCGGTCCCCCGCAGCGGTGAGGTCGAGCCACCCCGGCCGGTCCGCCACTGCAGGCAGCCGTTCCGCGCGCAGCCGCTGCGCAAGTCGGACGGCGCCCACCACGACCAGCAGTGCGACCAGGATGCTGAAACCAAGACGGAGCGCCTCGGTGGTGACGTCGCCGTCGGCCGGCTCCGCCGGTGAGGATCTTCCCGGCAGGCCGTAGATCACGTCGAACACCACGGAGTCGTTCCAGAAGTCGCAGTCCCACGTCAGACGACAGGTGGTCGTCACCTCGATCAGGCTCGAATTCTGCACCCAGGCCCGACCGAGTCGGTCCGCGGTCTGCCAGCGCCAGACCTGCTCACGTTCGTCGGGGGTGAGCGGCCCGGGTGCGGCGAGACGATCGAGGGCGCCGAAAGCGGCGCTCTCAAGCACGCATTGGGTCAGCCGGACCGAGGTGTAGGCGATCTCGTCGACTGTCCAGGTGGTCGTGGCGACCGCGGGGCAGCCCGGGTCGTCAAGCGTTCCCCACTCGGTCTGCGGGACGAGCTCACCGGGCACGTCCAGCCCGCCGGGCGCCGCTGCGGCGGTCAGCCGTCCGAGGTGGCGGGGATCCAGCAGGTCCGGCGCGCTCACCTGCAGTAGGCCGGCTGCGGAGGCCAGCAAACCCACGAGCGCGGCGCCGCCGCCGACCATCAGGCTCGCGGCGCTGATCGCAACGACCAGTGCCCGTCGGGAGAAGCTGCCGCGCCCCATGGCCGGGTTGTCCGGCTCGTCCTGCTAGGCGTTCTTGGCGCGGCTGCGGACCTTGGCCCGCTCGTTGGCGTCGAGCACGACCTTGCGGATCCGGACCGTCTTCGGGGTGACCTCGAGGCACTCGTCGGCCCGGCAGAACTCCAGCGACTGCTCGAGGCTCATCAGCCGCGGCGGGATCAGCCGCTCGAGCTCGTCACCGGTGGAGGAGCGGACGTTAGTCAGCTTCTTCTCCTTGGTCGGGTTCACGTCCATGTCGTCCTGGCGGGGGTTCTCCCCGACGATCATGCCCTCGTAGACATCGTCGCCGGGGGCCACGAAGAGGCTGCCGCGCTCCTGCAGGTTGAACAGGGCGTAGCCGGTGACGGTGCCGGTCCGGTCGGCGACCAGCGAGCCGGTCATCCGGGTCTTGATCTCGCCGGAGAAGGGCTCGTAGCCCTCGAAGACGTGGTGCATGATGCCGGTGCCGCGGGTCTCGGTGAGGAACTCGGTCCGGAAGCCGATCAGGCCGCGGGCCGGGATCACGTACTCGACCCGCACCCAGCCGGTGCCGTGGTTGACCATCTGCTCCATCCGGGCCCGCCGCGTCCCCATCAGTTGGGTGACGGTGCCGACGTGCTCCTCGGGGATATCGACGGTCAGGCGCTCCACCGGCTCGTACTGCTTGCCGTCGATGGTGCGCATCAGCACCTCGGGCTTGCCCACGGTGAGCTCGAAGCCCTCGCGCCGCATCATCTCGACCAGGACGGCGAGTTGCAGTTCACCACGTCCCTGCACCTCCCAGGTGTCGGGACGGTCAGTGGGCAGCACCCGGATCGACACGTTGCCGATCAGCTCGGTATCGAGGCGGTTCTTCACCAGACGGGCGGTCAGCAGCTTGCCGTCCTTGCCGGACAGCGGCGCGGTGTTGATGCCGATCGTCATCGAGATCGAGGGCTCGTCGACGTGGATCAGGGGCAGCGGGCGCGGGTCGGCGGGGTCGGCGATCGTCTCGCCGATGGTGATCTCGGGGATGCCGGCGATCGCGACGATGTCGCCGGGGCCCGCCTCGTCGGCGGGAACCCGCTCCAGAGCCTTGGTGATCAGCAGTTCGGAGAGCCGGACATTGCTGACCGACCCGTCGCGGCGGCACCAGGCCACGGTCTGGCCGCGCTTCAGGGTGCCCTCGACGACCCGGCACAAGGCCAGCCTGCCGAGGTACGGGGAAGCGTCGAGGTTGGTGACGAGCGCCTGCAGCGGGGCGTCCTCGGTGTACGTGGGGGCCGGGATCGTCTCCATGATGAGCTCGAAGAGCGGCTCGAGGTTCGGCGAGTCCGGCAGGGTGGCGTCGGCGGGCTGGGTGAGCGAGGCCCGTCCGGCCTTCGCCGCGCAGTAGATGATCGGGAAGTCGAGGTGGTGCGCCTCGTCCTCGTCGAGCAGGTCGAGGAACAGGGCGTACACCTCGTCGACGACCTCGGCGATCCGGGCGTCCGGGCGGTCCACCTTGTTGATGACGAGGATGATCGGCAGGTTCTTGGCCAGCGCCTTGCGCAGCACGAAGCGGGTCTGCGGCAGCGGGCCCTCGGAGGCGTCCACCAGCAGCAGGACACCGTCGACCATCTCAAGGCCGCGCTCGACCTCGCCGCCGAAGTCGGCGTGGCCGGGGGTGTCGATGATGTTGACCGTCACCGTCGTGCCGTCGGCCATGAGGTGGTCGACGGCGGTGTTCTTGGCCAGGATCGTGATGCCCTTCTCCCGCTCCAGGTCCATCGAGTCCATGACCCGGGTGTTGACGTCCTGGTTCTCCCGGAAGGCGCCGGACTGCCACAGCATGGCGTCCACGAGGGTGGTCTTGCCGTGGTCGACGTGGGCGATGATGGCGACATTGCGCAGGTCTGCGCGGACGGGCATGCGGGCTCCGGATCTGTAGACAACCTTCCAGATTCTACTGCAGCCTGGCGGGAGGTCCCTCCGGGGTGGCTAGCGAAGGTCGTCGGGCCGGATCGGGTCGTGGCTCTCGCGGACCGCCTTCTCGACCTCGGGGTGGACCATGCCGTCCTGCATCGCCTGCAGCATGTCCGGACGGATCGGGGTCCCGGTCTGCAGCCGGGAGTGCCACCGCGAGTAGCCGAAGAACAGCAGGAAGCCGATCGCCAGCCAGACCAGGAACCGCAGCCAGGTCTCCACCGACAGGTTCAGCATCAGGTAGGTGCAGATCAGCGCCGAGGCGAGCGGCAGCCACGGTGAGAACGGGACCCGGAACGTGCGCTTGAGGTCGGGCCGCTTGCGTCGCAGCACGATCACCCCGATGGAGACCATCACGAAGGCCGACAGGGTGCCGATGTTGACCATCTCCTCCAGCACCCCGACCGGGGTGAAGCCGGCGAAGATCGCCACCGCGCCGGTCACGATGATGGTGATCAGCCACGGCGTGCGGAACCTGGGGTGCACCTTGGCCAAGCCCATCGGCAGCAGCGCGTCGCGTGACATGGCGAAGATCAGCCGGGTGGCACCGATCAGCAGGGTCAGCACGACGGTGATCAGGCCCGCTACCGCGCCGGCAGCGATCACGGTGGCCATCCACTCCTGGCCGTGATGGGCGAAGGCGTTCGCCAGCGCCGCCGTCGGGTCGAGTTCGTCATAGGAGACCATGCCGGTCACGACGAGGGCCACCGAACAGTAGAGGACGGTGCAGATGGCCAGCGAGGCGATGATGCCGATCGGGAGGTCGCGCTGCGGGTTCCTGGTCTCCTCCGCCGTCGTGGCGACCACGTCGAAGCCGATATAGGCGAAGAACACCAGGGCAGCACCGGCGAGCAGCCCGCTCACGCCGAACGCCGTCGGGGTGGCGCCGCTGAAGAACTGCAGCAGCGGTTGCGTCAACCACGACGTGGCTCCGCCCGAGGGCGCCGACGGCGGGATAAAGGGGGAGTAGTTCGCCGGGTCGATGAAGCCGATGCCCGCCACGATCACGAACAGCACGATGAACAGCTTCAGCGCTACCAGAACCAGGTTCACCCGCAGCGATTCCTTGATGCCGACGGTGACCAGCACCCCCAGGCCGATCACCAGGACGACGGCTGGCACGTCGATCACCCCGCCGTAGCTGAACTCCGGCGGCAGGACGATCCCGAGCCGCTCCAGGAACACTCCGAGGTAGGCGCTCCAGCCCTGGGCGACCACCGACGCCCCGAGGAACATCTCAAGGATCAGGTCCCAGCCGATGATCCAGGCGAAGATCTCGCCCAGCGAGGCGTACGAGAAGGTGTACGCCGAGCCGGAGACCGGCACGGTGGACGCGAACTCGGCGTAGCACATGGCCGCCAGGGCGCAGGCCAGGGCGGCGATCACGAAGCTGATCACGATGGACGGACCCGCCACCTGGTGCGCCGCCCGTCCGGTGAGGGTGAAGATCCCGGCGCCGATCACCACGCCCACCCCGAAGACGGTGAGGTCGAGGGCGGTCAGGGACTTCTTGAGCTGGTACTCGGGCTCATCGGTGTCGGCGATCGACTGCTCGATGGACTTGGTGCGAAGCAGGCTCATGAGGACGGCTTCCGGGAGGGCCGCTGGCGGCGGACGGTGGGCAACTCGGCCAAGGTATGACCATCACTCCCCGGTCGCAGGAAGAAGTCGACATCCGGCCGGAAACTGCTCACATGCTGGACGCTGCCCGGGTGGCCAGGCGCTGCTAGCCTCGTGCTGGGTCGTTACCCCTCGCAGAAGGTGGCGTGATGGACGGTTTCCTGGGCTTCCTGGACGCCCTGGGTCGCACCATCGTGGGCATCCTCACCTTCGACACCTCGATCGGCAGCTGGCTGGCCGGCTACCCCCTGGTCGGCTGGGTGGCGGTGACGATCGCTCTGCTGGCCGGGGTCTCGACGCTGCTGGGCGACAGCGTGGTGCTCTTCCTCAACGGGATCCGGGGCTGGCGGTTCGGGGTCAGCCTCGCGCTGAACGGGGTGGGTTTCGTCCTGCTCTACGCCGTCCAGGCACTGGTGATCGCCCTTGTCGGGTTCCTGGTCACCGGCGAGCGGCTCTCGCTGACGGTCGCCACCTGGGCGGTGCTGCTGTCCACCGCCCCGCTGGTGTTCGGGTTCTTCGAGCTGATCCCGTACCTGGGCACGGGGCTCGCCCGGGTGCTGCAGGCCTGGGCGGTGGTGGCGCTGTGGGTGATCACCGGCGCGCTCTTCCGGGTCGACCGCTGGACGGCCCTGCTGATCACGCTGGTCGGGTGGGGCGTCATGCAGCTGCTGTCCTGGCTGCTGGCCCGTCCGCTCACCGCCATCGGCCGGTGGATCTGGAAGGTCATGACCGGGCACTCGACCATGCTGACCGCCCACGACCTGCTGTCGGGGCACGTCTTCGCCCCCGTGGAGTTCGACCCGACCGGGCCGCAGGAGCGGCCATGATCATCACCCTCGTGGCGCTGCTGCTGGTGGTCGTCTTCCTCGCCCTCAGCTTCGGGCCGCTGGAGTCGCTGGGCTGGTGGCGCGACAAGGGCGTCGACCGGGTGCGGGACTCGCTGCACAACCTGGTCCGTGACCAACCCGACCCCGCCACCACCCAGGAGTACGAGCAGTTCGTCATCTACCTGTCGGGGATCGGGGCGATCGATCCGACCAGCGTGCCCCCGGAGGAGGCGCCCCTGGTCGCCGAACTGCGCCGGCGGCTGCCGACCTTCTGCATCGCCGACGATGTCTTCCCGTACTCGGTGTCCAACCGGGGGCTGACCGCGCAGCGCGCCCTGGCCGGGCTGTGGCGCAGGGTCGAACGGCTGCGGCTGGCCAAGCCGGAGAGCCTGCTGGGCATGCTGGTCAACGCCCGCAACGCGATCCAGCTGTTCGTCTGCGCCGACCGTCGCTACGGCCCCACCTACAACATCGGGACGGCCCAGGAGATCCTGCGCTCGCTCGTCCGCCACGGCTACCGGCTCGGCAGCGGGGTACCGGTGACCCTGATCGGCTGGAGCGGCGGCGCCCAGATCTCGCTCGGTGCCTGCTGGTACCTCGGCATGCTCGACCTGCCGCTGCGGGTGATCTCGCTCGGCGGCATGATGGCCGACGACTACGGGCTCGACCGGATCGAGAAGCTCACCCACCTGCGCGGCAGCAAGGATCCGCTGGAGCGGCTGGGCTGGATCCTCTTCGCCGGACGGTGGCCCGGCGCGATCGGCTCGCCGTGGTCGCGGGCGATGGCCGAGGGGCGGATCGACGTGGTGACGCTCGGCCCGATGCAGCACAACGCCAAGGCCCACTACTTCGACGCGGCTACCTTCGCCCCGGACGGCCGCAGCTACCTCGAGGTCAGTACCGACGCCATCCACGCCGTCCTGGTGGGCCAGCCGGTCCGGGTGATCGAGCCCGCCGCCGAGCCGACGCCGGGCACGCCCGGGCAGGAGTGAGGCCGGCCCGGGGAAGGGCAGGGGAGCGCCCAGGGGGGCGGCTTCCGCCCGGTGGTCCGCCGCCCACCTAGGCTTGCCGACGTGACGCACTGGTTCACTGAGACCTTCCGGGCCGAGTTCGACAAGCAGGCCGAGCAGCTCGGCCGGATCAACCAGGCCATCTTCGGCAAGACCGGCGTCGGCAAGTCGACGCTGGTCAACGCCATCTTCGGCGAGCCGGTGGCGGCGACGGGCATCGGTGCCCCGGTCACCATGGGCTCCCACCTCTACCTCGACAAGCGCGGCACGCTGGGCGTCATCGACACCCGTGGCCTGGAGATCGGCAAGGACGACCACGAGATCCTCAAGGAGATCACGAAGGCCGTCAGGGAGAGCCGGGGGCGGCCGGTGTCCGAGCAGGTGCATGTCGCCTGGTACTGCATCAGGGGGATGGACCGGCGCTTCGAAGAGGTGGAGGAGCGGTTCATCAGGAAGCTCGCCGAGCTGGAGGTCCCCGTCCTCGTGGTGCTCACGCAGGTGCCGATGCGGGAGGGCCAGTACCACCCGGACGCGGTCGAGCTGGCCCGCCAGATCCAGGCCAGGAACCTGCCGATCGTCGGCGGGCGCCCGTTCATGACCTACGCGATGAGGGACCAGTTCACCGGTCAGCCGCCCCACGGCTTGATGGACGTGCTGCAGGCCACCTTTCAGGTCGCTCCCGATGCGGTCAGGGGAGCCCTCGCGGCGGCGCAGGCCATCGATCTTGAGCTCAAGGCGTCACAGGCCCACAAGGCGATAGCGGCGAGCACCGCAGCGGCCGCCGCGGCGGCGGCCGTCCCGATCCCGTTCAGCTCGGCGGCGATCCTCGTCCCGATCCAGCTCGGGATGATGGCCCGGCTGGCCCAGCTGCACGGGCTCGGCTTCGACAGGGCGGCGATCCTGGCGATCGCGTCCACCTCGATCGCCACCTCGGCCGGACGCGCCGCCGCAACCAGCCTGCTCAAGTTCATCCCCGGCGCAGGGACGGTGGCCGGCGGGGTGGTGAACGCCTCGGTCGCCTCGGGGTTCACCCTCGCGATGGGCGAGGCCTGGCTGGTGGTCTGCCAGCGGGCGGCCACGAAGTCGCTGCCGACCGTTGACGGGGTGATCGACAGCGCCGCGGTGAAGAACCTCTTCGAGCAGGAGATCGCCAAGCGGCTGCCCCGGATCCGCCACTGACAACCCGTTCGGCGGGCTGCCCGGGGGTGAACCGTCGTGCATCGGTCTGACCATTTCGTGCACTCATGTGTTCTCCGGTCCTGACAAGCGGGATCGCATGTCTCAGGATGTGCGGGAATCGGCTTTTACGACGCAACGTAGTACGGATTCTGGAAGACTACGCACCATGAGTCAGCGAACCATTGGCGTGACGGAGCTGGTCCTCCGTGACGGTCACCAGAGCCTCCTCGCGACCCGCATGGCCCTCGAAGACATGGTCGAGGCCTGTGAAGACATCGACAAGGCCGGTTACTGGTCTGTCGAGTGCTGGGGCGGGGCCACCTACGATTCCTGCATCCGGTTCCTCAACGAGGATCCCTGGGTGCGGCTGCGGACCTTCCGCGAACTGATGCCCAACAGCCGCCTGCAGATGCTGCTGCGCGGCCAGAACCTGCTCGGCTACCGCCACTACCAGGACCTGGTGGTCGACAAGTTCGTCGAGAAGTCGGCCGAGAACGGGATGGACGTCTTCCGCGTCTTCGACGCGCTGAACGACCCGCGCAACATGGCCAGGGCGATGGCGGCGGTCAAGAAGACCGGCAAGCACGCCCAGGGCACGATCTGCTACACCATCTCGCCGCTGCACACCGTCGAGGGCTACGTCCGCCTCGCCGGCCAGCTGCTGGACATGGGCGCGGAGTCGCTGTGCCTGAAGGACATGGCGGCGCTGCTGCAGCCGCAGCCGGCCTACGACATCATCCGGGGCATCAAGGACACCTACGGCGACATCCAGATCAACGTCCACTGCCACTCCACCTCCGGGGTGACCCTGGTCTCGCTGATGAAGGCCATCGAGGCCGGGGCCGACGTCGTCGACACCTCGATCTCCTCGCTCTCCCTCGGGCCGGGCCACAACCCGACCGAGTCGCTGGTCGAAATGCTGGAAGGCACCCCGTACAAGGCAGACCTCGACATGGAGCGCCTGCTCCGGATCCGCGACCACTTCGCCAAGATCCGCCCGAAGTACGCCGCCTTCGAGTCGGCCACCCTCGTCGACACCGACATCTTCATCAGCCAGATCCCCGGCGGCATGCTCTCCAACATGGAGAGCCAGCTCAAGGCGCAGGGCGCCGGCGACCGGGTCAAGGAGGTTATGGACCAGGTTCCGCTGGTCAAGGCCGCCGCCGGTCACCCGCCGCTGGTCACCCCGTCCAGCCAGATCGTCGGCACCCAGGCCGTGTTCAACGTGCTGATGGGCGAGTACAAGGTGCTCACCGGCGAGTTCGCCGACCTGATGCTCGGCTACTACGGCGAGACGATCGGCGAGCGCGACCCCGAGGTGATCGCGATCGCGCAGGCCCAGGCCAAGAAGGAGCCGATCACGGTCCGTCCGGCCGACCTGCTGCCCCCCGAGTGGGAGACGCTGGTCGCCGACGCGTCCAAGCTGGAAGGCTTCAACGGCACCGACGAGGACGTCCTCACCTACGCGATGTTCCCCGGGGTGGCCCCGGGCTTCCTCGCGGCGCGCGACGAGGGACCCAAGAGCGTGGCGAAGACCGCCGAACAGCTCAAGGCCGAGGCGGACGCCGCCAGTGGTGCTGCGAACGCGGTTCGCGGCCCGATCAAGTACAAGGTGTCTCTCGGCGGGCGCGACCACAGCGTCTCGGTCGAGATGGCGTGAGGAAGAAGGACATGGCCACCAAACCAGTTTCCATGAAGAAGCGGGTCGAGGCTCTCGCCACCGCCCGTACCACCGCCGAGCTCGGCGGGGGTGAGGCACGTCTGGAGAAGCAGCGCTCCTCCGGCAAGATGACCGCCCGCGAGCGGCTGGACAGCTTCCTCGACGCCGACTCCTTCCAGGAGGTCGGGCTGTTCCGGCGCAACCGGACCACGACCTTCGACATGGACACCGCCGACCTGCCCGCCGACGGTGTCGTCACCGGCGCCGGGACGGTCCTGGGTCGTCCGGTCCACGTCGCCAGCCAGGACTTCACCGTGATGGGCGGGTCGGCCGGCGAGGCGCACAACAAGAAGGTCGTCGAGATGATGAAGGCGGCGCTGACCAACGGCACGCCGTTCGTCTTCATCAACGACTCCGGCGGCGCCCGGATCCAGGAGGGCATCGACTCCCTCTCCGGCTACGGCCAGGTGTTCTACGCCAACGTCGAGCTGTCGGGTGTCGTCCCGCAGATCTCGATCATCGCCGGCCCCTGCGCCGGTGGCGCGGTCTACTCCCCGGCGCTGACCGACTTCGTGATCCAGACCCGCAAGGCCCACATGTTCATCACCGGGCCGAACGTCATCAAGCAGGTCACCGGCGAGGAGGTGACGCAGGACGCCCTCGGCGGCGCCGACACCCACATGGCGGTGTCCGGGGTCAACCACTTCGTGGCCGACAATGACGAGCAGGCCCTGCTGATCGCCAAGAAGCTGCTCAGCTTCCTGCCGCAGAACAACTCCGAGGATCCGCCGATCATCGAGGGCGAGTACGACGTCGAGTACGACCCCGAACTCGTCGACGTCGTCCCGGTGGACGGCAAGCAGGGCTACGACGTCCGCGACGTCATCCACCGGCTGGTCGACCGGCAGGACTTCCTCGAGGTCCAGGCCGGCTACGCCCAGAACATCGTGGTGGGCTTCGGCCGGATCAACGGCCGCAGCGTCGGGCTCGTCGCCAACCAGCCGAACGTGCTGGCCGGCGTGCTGGACATCAACGCCTCCGACAAGGGCGCGAAGTTCATCCGGTTCTGCAACGCCTTCAACATCCCGATCGTCACCCTGGTCGACGTCCCCGGCTACCTGCCCGGCGTCGCCCAGGAGCACGGCGGCATCATCCGGCACGGCGCCAAGATGCTGTACGCCTACTCCTCGGCCACCGTGCCGCTGGTGACCGTCGTGCTGCGCAAGGCGTACGGCGGGTCCTACCTGGCGATGGCGTGCCGTGACCTGGGTGCCGACAAGGTGTACGCCTGGCCCACCGCCGAGATCGCGGTGATGGGTGCCGAGGGTGCTGCGGCGGTGGTCTTCCGCAAGGAGATCGCGGCCGCCGAGGATCCGGCAGCCCGCCAGGCCGAGATGGTGGAGGAGTACCGCAACACCTTCTCGACGCCGTTCATGGCCGCCTCGCGTGGCCTGGTCGACGACATCATCGATCCGGGCGACACCCGCCGCAAGGTGGCCCAGGCGCTCGAGCTGCTCGCCAACAAGCGCAAGACGAGGCCTGCCAAGAAGCACGGCCTCATGCCGGTCTAGGGGGTCCGCATGTCTCAGGACGCAGAGCTCCTCGAACTGGTCAAGGGGCTGTACGACAAGATCGACGGTCTCGAGCTGAGGATCAAGAAGCTCGAACTGCACGACACCGATGTGCCGGAGGAGACCATGGTGGCGATCGCCGCCGCCGTGGCCGCCTACCTCGGCCACAAGGCGAGGAAGCGCCAGCGCCGCTTCG
>JAEYNS010000304.1 GCA_023412435.1 Actinomycetes bacterium
GCCCACCGCAGGGCTCGACGCCGACACCGAGGCGGGCCTGCTGGCCACGCTGCGCCGGCTCGGCGTGGCGGTGCTGGTGGTCAGCCACCGGCCCGCCGTCCTCGAGCCTGCCGACCGGGTGGTGGCGCTGGCCGCCGTGGACGCCCCCGGGACAGCCCCGGCGCGGCAGGTGCCGGTGGTCAGGGCGGCGGTCGCCCAGGCGGCGGCAGCCACCCCTGAGTCCGGCGCCGCTGCGACCCCTCGGCGGCTCGACAGCCTGCTTCGCCCCGTCTTCGCCGAGGTGCCGGACGCCCGCCGCCGGCTGGCGCTGGCCGGGCTGCTGGCCGTGCTGGCCACCGGGTCGGCGGTGGCGCTGATGGCAGTCTCGGCCTGGCTGCTCTCCCGCGCGGCGGAGCTCCCGCCGGTGCTCTACCTGTCGGCTGCGGCGACGGCGGTGCGTGCCTTCGGCATCGGACGCGGCGTCTTCCGCTACCTGGAGCGGCTGGCCGGCCACGACGTCGCCCTGCGGTTGCAGTCGGCGCTGCGGCTGGAGACCTACTCCCGGCTGGCCCGCACCACGCTGCTGGGTCGCCGGCGCGGCGACCTGCTGAGCCGGGTGGTGGCCGATGTCGAGGCGATCCAGGACCTGGTGGTGCGGGTCTGGCTCCCGTTCGCGTCCGCGGCGGTGGTGCTGATCGGCACCGCCGCCGTCCTCGCGGTCTGGTCGCCCGGCTCCGCCCTCGTCCTCGCCCTGTCCAGCGTGCTCGCCGCGCTCGTGGTGCCGCTGCTGGCCCAGCGGGCCTCGGCACGATGGGACGCCGCCATGCTGCCGTTGCGCGGTGAGCTCGCCGAGGCCGTCCACTCGATAGCGCGCACCGCACCCGATCTGGTCGCCTACCGGGCGGACGCGGCCTGGCTGGGCCGGTTCGCCGGGGTCGACGCCCGGCTCCGGACGGCGGCGAAGCGCTCCGCCGCGGTGCGTGGGGTGGCGTCGGCCGCCCAGGTGCTGGCTGCCGGCACCGCCGTGGTGGCTGCGCTCGTCATCGGCGGCCACCAGGTGGCGGCGGGCCACCTGCCGCGCGTGATACTGGCCGTTCTCGTCCTCACCCCGCTCGCGCTGCACGAGGCGCTGTCGAACCTCACCCAGGCCGCGCAGACCCGGACGCGGGCGCGGACCGCGCTCGACCGGGTCGGCGCCGTGCTCGACGCCCCACCGATCGGGGTGGGCGACCGCACTGATCCGGGTACGCACGTCGCAGCACCGGCGGTCCGACTGGACGGGCTGGTGGCGGGCTGGCCCGGCGAGCCGGTAGTGGTGAGCGGCCTCGACCTCGCCGTCGGCGCGGGAGAGAAGGTGGCGCTGGTCGGACCCAGCGGGATCGGCAAGACCACCGTCGCCGCCACCGTGCTGGGGCTCATTCCGCCGATCGCCGGCAGCGCCCAGGTGTCCGGCCGGGTCGGCTATCTCGCCCAGGACGCCCACATCTTCACCACCTCGGTGGCCGAGAACGTCAGGATCGGGAACCGGGACGCCACCGACGAGGAGGTCTCCGGCGCGCTCGCACGGGCCGGCCTCGAGCTCCCGCCCGAGCGACTGGTGGGCGAGGCGGGCGCCACGCTCTCGGGGGGCGAGGCCCGCCGGCTCGCCCTGGCGAGGATCCTCGCCGGCGACTACCAGGTGCTGGTGCTCGACGAGCCCACCGAGCACCTCGACGCCGCCACCGCCGCCGCCCTGCTCGACGACCTGTGGGAGCAGAGCGCCGACAAGCCCGTGCTCGTCATCACCCATGACCCCGCGGTGGTGGCCCGCTGCCACCGGGCCGTGGAGCTGGCCCCGGCCTGAGGTCGGCCGGGAGCGCCGAACGACCATCCGGACGCGCCCCGCAACCGCTCCCCCCGGACGGCCCGCCCAACTTCTGCCACTTGTGGGGCCTGGCCGAAAACTGTGGCAACCAGCCGCACTATCTGGCAGAAGTTGCGGGATCCGGGTCCGCGGCGACCCGGTCCCCGGTACCCGCGACCGCGCCGACCACCTCGCCCGACTTTGACAACCCCGCACGCCCAGATGAGAATGATTCCCATGATCCTTTCACGTCGGGCCGCGCTGGCGGCGGGTCTCGCCCTGACCGCCGCCCTGGCCGGGTGCACGCCGTCCACTTCCCCGGGCGGGGCCACCACGGGGCTGACCGCGGCCGTCGCGTTCTACCCGTTCGAGTTCGTCGTGGAGCGGATCGGCGGCGACCTGGTGACGGTGGAGAACCTCACCCAGCCGGGCGCCGAGGCCCACGACGTGGAGCTGACCCCCCGCCAGGTGGGGATGCTGGGGACCGTCGACCTCGTCGTCGTGCAGACCGGCTTCCAGCCTGCGGTGGACACCGCCCTGCAACAGGTCGAGGCGCGCCGGGTGGTGGACGCCGCCGAGGTGGTCGCGTTCCTGGACGCCGAGGGCGAGGACCACGACCACGAGGCCGAGCCGGACGACCACGACCACGGCGGGCTCGATCCCCACACCTGGCTCGACCCGACCAACCTGATGGCGGTAGCGGGTCAGGTCCGCGACGCGCTCGTCGCGGCAGGTCCCGAGCACGCCGCGACCTTCACCGCCAACGCCGAGACTCTGGTCAAGGAACTGACGAGCCTGGACGAGGAGTTCGCCGCGGGGCTGGCCACCTGCCGGATCCGGACCTTCGTCACCTCGCACGCCGCCTTCGGCTACCTCGCCCACCGCTACGACCTCGAGCAGGTAGGCATCCGTGGACTCGAGCCCGAGGTGGAGCCCACCGCGGCGCGGATCGCCGAGGTGCAGCGGCTGGCCCGCGAACGCGACGTCACCACCATCTTCTTCGAGACCCTGGTCTCGCCGGTGGTCGCCGAGTCGATAGCCGGCGACCTCGGCCTGGCGACCGCCGTGCTCGATCCCCTGGAGGGACTCACCGACCAGTCCCCGGGTGAGGACTACCTTGAGGTGATGCGCGCCAACCTCGCCGCCCTGCACCTCGCGAACGGCTGTTCGTGAGCGCCCCCGCCACTGCCGCCCTGGCCGTTCGCACCGACGAGGTGAACGTCCTGCTGGGCGGCGTCCCCGTAGTGCGCGGGGCATCGCTCGAGATCCGCGCCGGAGAGGCGGTCGCCATCTTGGGCAACAACGGCTCCGGCAAGACCACCCTGATCCGGGCGATCCTGGGCCTCACCCCCCACCAGGGCGAGATCGAGCTGCTGGGGACGCCGCTGCGCCAGTTCCGCGACTGGTCGCGGATCGGCTACGTCCCGCAGCGCAGCGGCATCCTGGTGCAGCAGGCCACCGCCCGCGAGGTGGTGGCGAGCGGACGGCTCGGTACCCGGCGTCCGTTCCTGCCCGAAACCGCGGCCGACCGGACGGCGATCGCTGCGGCGCTGGACGCCGTCGCGCTCACCGAGCGGGCCGGCCACCCGTTCGTCCGGCTGTCCGGCGGCCAGCAGCAGCGGGTGCTGATCGCCCGGGCCCTGGCGACAGGGGCCGACCTGATGGTCTGGGACGAGCCGCTCGCCGGCGTCGACCACGTCACGCAGGACCTGCTCGCGACCGTCGCCGCCCGGCTGAAGCAGCGCGGTACGACCATCATCATGGTGCTGCACGAAATCGGGCCGTTCGCCTCGGTCCTCGACCGCGCGATCCTGATCCGGGACGGACGGCTCGCGCCTCACGTCCCCGACCCCGTCCACCGGCACGGCGGGCACGAGGTGGCGGACCTCGCGCCCGTCCGCAACCCGATCACAGGGCTGGAGGCGGTGTAGCGATGGAGTGGCTGACCCTCGAGTTCATGCAGCGGGCCCTGCTGGCCGCGCTGGTCACCGGCGTGATGGCGCCGGCGATCGGCACCTACATCGTGCAGCGGCGGCTCAGCCTGCTGGGCGACGGCCTGGGCCACCTCGCGGTCGCCGGCGTCGGCCTGGCCATGCTCACCGGCGCGATGCCGCTTCCGGTCGCGGTGGCGGTCTGCGTCGCCGGCGCGGTGGGCATCGAGTTGCTGCGGGAGTCGGGACGCGCCCAGGGCGACGTCGGGCTGGCGGTGCTGTTCTACGGCGGGTTGTCCGGTGGCCTCCTGCTCGCCGGCCTGGCCGGCCAGGGTTCCGGCGCGCTGTCGGGCTACCTGTTCGGCTCGCTGCTGACCGTCGGCGCGGCCGACCTGTGGGCGATCGCCGTGCTCGGCGTCGCGGTGCTGGCGGTCAGCCTCGGGCTGCTGCCGCAGCTGTTCGCGGTCTCCGCCGACGAGGCCTTCGCCCGCACCATCGGCCTGCCGGTGCGCGCCCTGAACACCCTTGTCGTAGCGCTGGCCGCGGTCACCGTCACGGTCTCGATGCGCACCGTCGGCCTGCTGCTGGTGAGCGCCCTGATGGTGGTCCCCGTGGCCACCGCCAACCATCTGGTCACCGGCTTCCGGCGCGGCCTGTTCACGGCGATGGGGATCGGGGCGGTGGCGGCGATCACCGGCACCGTCGGGTCGTACTACCTCGACACCGCACCGGGTGCCCTGATCGTGGTCATCGCGATCGTGGGGTTCGTCGCGAGTTGGCCGCTCTCCCGCCTGCGAGGCGACACCGCGCCGCGCTTGGTCGGCTCGCCCGACGACGAGGTGCCGGCCCAGAAGGTGCCCGAGGAGCACCCGCACGTCCACGGCCCCGGCTGCGGCCACCTGGCCGTCGACCACGCGGGCCACACCGATTACGTCCACGACGGCCACCGGCACGCCCCGCACGAGGACCACTATGACGAGCACTGAGCCCCCCGTGCCGGCGCCGCGGAAGACCCGGCAGCGCGCCGAGATCCGGGCCGCGGTCGAGGCCACCGACGGTTTCGCCACCAGCCAGGAGATCCATGACCGGCTGCGCCATGCCGGCTCCCTGGTCGGCCTGGCGACCGTCTACCGGACGCTGGCCGCGCTGGCCGCGGCCGGCGAACTCGACGCCATCCGCACCCCGGACGGCCAGGTCGCCTACCGCACCTGCTCCCCCGGCCACCACCACCACCTGATCTGCCGCGGCTGCGGACGCACCGAGGAGGTCACGCTGCCCAGCATGGAGGCGGTGGTGCGGACGATCGCCGAGGACCACGGGTTCAGCAGGATCGACCACGAACTCGAACTGTTCGGGCTCTGCGCCGCCTGCGACGCCGGCTGACCTCAGCCGGACGACGCCCGCGCCGCCGCTTCACCGGCCGCCCGCAGCGCCGTGAGCGCCGCGATCACCACCACCCGCTCGGCCCGGTCGGGCCGCGTCACGGCGACGATGAACCGCCGCGCCGCGACGCCCGCCAGCGGACGCAGCACGATCGCCGGCGAGGCGGCGGTGGTGAACCGTGGCAGCACCGCGACGTGACCGCCGGCGGCGACCAGCGCCTCGACCAGTCGGTTGTCCCTGACCCGCTGGGTGACCCGGAGGTCGCGTCCGGTCTGGGCGGCGATGCGCTGCAGCACGGTATCGAAGGGATAGCCGCGCGGCACCGCGACCCACGACTCCTCCACCAGGTCTTGCGGACGCAGCTCGGCCCGCCCGGCCAGTCGGTGCCCGGCCGGCAGCGCGATGTCCAGCGGCTCCTGGGCCAGCACCGTGGTCGCCAACCGCTCGGCGCCGGCGGGGGTCGGGCCGGCCAGGCTGTGGGCGATCACGACGTCGTATCGGGCGGTGAGGGCGGCGAACTCGGGTTCGGCCACGTCGACATCGTCGCAGCGCAGTTCCACCCCGGTGCCTTCGAGGGCCGCCAGCGCGCCCGGCAACAGGAAGGCCGCGGCGCTGGGCAGCGAGGCCACCGTGACGACCCCCGCGGTCGCGCCCCGGTAGGCATCCCACCTGGCCTGCGCACGCTCCAGTGCTACCGCGACATCCTCGCCGCACTCGGCGAGCAGCGCCCCGGCCTCGGTGAGCCGCAGGCCCCGGCCGTCGCTCTCGACGAGGTCGGCGCCGAAGCTCCGCGCGGCGACCTTGAGCTGTTGGGAGACCGCCGACGGCGTCCGGTGGCCGGCTGCGGCGACGGCAGTCACGCTGCCGTGGATCGCGAGGTCCCGCAGCAGACGCAGATGGGCCATGTCCATGTAGCTAACCTACATCTGCTGTAAGCGATTGTTGATTGTGCCTTAACCCTGGTACGCCCCAGACTGGACGGGTGCCCGTCCGCCACCGCCTGCTCGCGATCGCCGTCGCCGTGCTGTGGGGGCTGAACTTCATAGCGATCTCCGCCTCGCTGGAGCAGTTCCCCCCGCTGCTGCTGGTCGCGCTCAGGTTCGCTGTGATCGCCCTGCCGACCGTCCTGCTGGTGCCGTGGCCGGGGGTACCGGTGCGGTGGCTGCTGCTGTACGGCACGGGGTTCGGGGTGCTGCAGTTCCTGTTCCTCTACACCGCGATGGCGGCGGGCATGCCGGCCGGACTCGCCTCGCTGGTGCTGCAGTCGTCCGCCCCGTTCACTGTGGTGCTGGGAGCGTTGCTGCTGCGCGAGCGGCTGACCGGCCGGCAGGTGATCGGCATCCTGGTCGCGGTGGCGGGGCTGTGCGTGGTGGGCGCGCAGCGCTGGGAGTCGGCGGCGCTGCTCCCCTTCCTGCTGACCGTCGCCGGTGGACTCGGGTGGGCGCTCGGCAACCTCGGCAACCGGCTGGCCTCGGCGGGGAGCCCCAACGCCAGGCCGCTCCACCTGGTGCTGTGGATGAGCGTCGTACCGCCGGTACCGCTCGGCCTCGCCTCCCTGGTGGCCGAGGGTCCGGCGCGGATCGCGTCCTCGTTCACCTCGCTGGGTTCGGCCACGGGGCTGCTCGCGCTGGCCGGACTCGGCTACACGGTGCTGCTCGGGACGCTTGCCGGCTCCGGGCTGTGGACCCACCTGATGGCCCGCCACCCCGCCAGCAGGGTCGCGCCGTACTCGCTGCTGGTGCCGGTGGTGGGGATCACCGCGGCCTGGCTCCTGCTGGACGAACGGCCCACCGGCCTGGAGTTGCTCGGCTCGGCAGTCGTGGTGGCCGGCGTGCTGTACGGCAGCACCCGCCGGGGCCGGCAGACCCCCGAACCCGCACCGGGCCCGGTTCCCGACGAGCTTGCCGAACCCGAGCGCGTCCCGGCCGGGTCCCGGGACTCCGGCAGCTAAGCTGCTCGGGAACTTCCCCGATCTCCAGGCAGGCCCATGCTGTCGACGCGCCGCGAACCGACGCTGCTCGAACCTGCCCCGGCCCCTGCCACCGACCGCCGGCGGGCTGGGGTGCGCGCCGTCGTCATGGTCGTGATCGCTGCCGCGCTCCTCGGGCTGCGCCTGGTCGCCGACCCGGAGTGGTC
>JAEYNS010000037.1 GCA_023412435.1 Actinomycetes bacterium
CCTTCCGGTCGGCCTCCGACATCACGGTCCGGGTCAGGTAGCCGGGCCGCGAGCCCCGGACCCGCACCTGGATCTCGGCGCCGGCGTCCCCGGCGGAGAGCTTGTAGGTGGGTCTGGTGGCGCCGGCCACGGCCTTGCCGTTGCGGAACCACTGGTAGGCGAGTTCGGTCGGCGCGGGGCTCCAGGTGCCCGGCAGTGCGGTCAGCGTCCGGCCGACGGTCAGCTCCCCCTTCACCACAGGGACCGGCGCCGAGAGGACGGCGTTGCGGACCGGCCCCGTCGGTGCGGAGGTGAGCGTCGTGGTCGTGAACCCCTGCGCGCTCGCGGTGACGGTCACGCTGATCCGCTTGCCCACCTCGGCGGCCGCGGGCGAGTAGGTATACCCGGTGGCGCCCGGGATCGGACGGCCGTCACGCAGCCACTGGAAGGTCATCCCCGTCGGGTACGGCCGCCACGCCCCCGTGCTCACGCTCAGCGCCCCGCCGACCACCGGCCGTCCGGCAACGGTGGGAACCGGCGCCTCCCGGAAGGCCGCCGGCGCCACGGCGGGCAGTTCGTCCGACAGCCGGAGCATCACCGAACCGTCGGGCGCGAAGGCGATCACCCGGACGAGCAGGGTGGCGCCCAGGTCGAGAGCCGTCAGGGCGTGGCTGGCCTGGTTCGCGCCGGGCAGCGGAATGCCGTCCCTGATCCACTGGAAGGCGAGTTCGGAGCCCTCGGGAACCCAGGTGCCCGGGACCACCTGCAGCAGGTGGCCGACGGCAGCCTTCCCTCCGACCAGCGGGAGGTCCCCCGGCGCCGGCAGCGACTCGGGCGGGATCGGTTCCAGCGCGGGCTCGGCGAGCAGCGCCTGCATCGTGTGGCCGGACGGCGGCAGGCAGGCGGGCCCGCCGTCCGCCCCGCAGGGCCCGGACAGGGGAGTGCGTACCGGCACGCCGGTCCACCACGACGTCTGCTGCATCGCGCCGTCCCAGGTCAGCGAGATGTGGACGTGGTCATGGTGGTTGGCGGTGTACGAGCCGCGGTCGGCCATCGGACGCCAGCCCGCCGAACTGCGGTAGCTGGCCCACACCTTCTGGTCCCAGATGATGTACATCACACCGAGCCGGCGGGCCACCTCGCCGTTGTCGGCGGTGAGCCAGGCCAGGGCCTCGGCCACGCGGGCCCGGTCGGAGGAGTTGGCCGCGTCCATGTGCCAGTCGATGGCACGGCCCTCCTTGTGCTCGGAGCGTCCACCCACCTCGCAGCCGCGGGAGATCCCCCACGAGGATCCGCCCCAGCGCTGGGTGAGGAGGTCGAGCAGCGCCACAGCGCCGGGCTTGGGTGCAGGAGAACACGTGCTCTGGGCCTGGTAGCCGGGCTGGACGTCAGCGGCAAGTGTCCGCTCGTCGCCGGGAGGGTCGGCCCATGCCGGGGCGGCACCCGCAGCCATCACCGCGGTCACCGCAAGCACGCCGACCAAGCGCTTCACAAGACCTCCCCCCGGAGCCTTACTCGCACGGTACGTCCAGCCGACGGATTGGTCCAGTGGCAATTCGACCCTTCCGGGGGCGTCGCGGCGTCGTGGTCGGGGGCACCGGCCGCCGGGCAGGGCGCGCGCCGGCGGGCGGCCCGCCGCACCGACGCGTACGAAGTCGTATGAACCCTGTGGTCCTTTGCTGACAGCAGAGCACGGTTCCCGCACTCTGCTGTCAGCCGGGCCGGGGGGCGTGGGACTACCGGGAGAGGGGACGATGACAACGGGGATTCGGGGTGACTTCGCCCGCCAACTCGACCAGGAGCGACAGCGCCGACACCTCTCGGTCAGAGGTGCGGCCCGGGTGGCCGGGGTTCCGCCGGCCACCATGCAGGGGTGGCTCAACGGCCGTCACCTCCCCACTCCTGCGCTGCGGCCACGGTTCGTCGCCTTCGTGGAGTTCCTGGGGCTCGAGGACCAGCTCGACCCGGCGATGTGGCGCGGGAACGGCGCATGACGGTAGGGCGGAACCGCTGCGGGCGCGGCGCGGCGCTGCCAAGATGCGGTTATGTCGCCCCCCGACACTAGGGCCGGCTTCGCCCGGCTGGTCAACAAGGCAAGGCTGGAACAGCATCTCTCGATCCGTTCGGTGGCACGGATCGCCGGCGTGCCGCCCGCGACGGCGCAGGGCTGGCTCAGCGGCAAGCACTTCCCGACCCCTGCCCTGCGGGGCCAGTACCTCAACCTCGTCGAGCGGCTCGGCCTGACCGATGAGATGCCCGACGACCTGTGGGACCGCACCTGGGTGGCCATGCAGCCCGCGCTCCGCGGCGGCGGCGCCCCCTACCTCGGGCTGCGCCCGTTCGGCGTGGACGACGAGGCGCGGTTCTTCGGACGGCGCGCCGAGTCCGAGCGGCTGGCGCGCAGGGTAGCCGCCACCGCCGGAGGGCCGGGCCACGGCCTGATCGTGCTGGTCGGCGCCTCGGGCAGCGGGAAGTCGTCCCTGTTGGCGGCAGGGCTGGTGGCACGGGAGTGCACCACGGGGATCCTGGCCGGCTGGAGCGTCGCCAGGGTTGAGGCCACCGAGCTCGCCACCTTCGAAGCCGCGCCGTTCCGGCGCGTGGTGGTCGCCCAGCTCGAGGACGTGCTGGTACTCGCCGACGAACAGCGGGAGGCGGCGCTCGACGCCCTGACCAGCATCGCCGAGCGCACCACGGTGGTGGCCGGGCTGCGTTCGGACGCGTTCGCCCGAGCTGCCACCGACGGTCGGCTGGTCGAGGCGCTGTCGCGTCCGGTGCTGCTGGCACCGATGACGCGCGCCGAGGCGCGGGACGTGATCGTCGGTCCCGCCGAGCTGGCAGGGGTGAGCGTGGACGACGACCTCGTCCAGGTCATGCTGGCCGAGTTCGCGCCCGACGTCCCTGATGTCCAGGTCGCCCACGACGTGCTGCCGCTGCTGTCCAGCTCGTTGCTGGCGACCTGGGCCGCGGGATCGGGTGATCGCATGACGCTGGCGGACTACCACGCCGCCGGCGGATTGTCGGGTGCGGTGGAGGCGCTCGCCGAGCAGGTGTTCGTCTCGCTGGACGAACGTCAGCAGGTGGCCGCCGAGCACCTCTTCCTTCGCCTGGTGCGGGTCGCTGCCGACGTCGTCGTCAGGGAGCCGCTGCCGCTGGCTGACCTCGACGGTGCAGCGCGGGAGGTGCTGGACGCCTTCGTCAACGCCCGGATGCTGACCGTCGGCCGCGAGGTCGTCCGGATCTCCCACGACGCACTGCTGCGGCACTGGCACCGGCTCCACGACTGGATCACGCTGCGACGCAATGACCTGGTGGTGCTGGAGCGGATCCGGCGGGCCGCCGCGATCTGGCAGGAGACCGGACGCGACGCCGAGGCGCTGATCCCGGTGCGCAGTCTCGCGCTGGTCGGGGAGTGGCTCGACGAACCGGGCCGAAGGGACCTGCTCACCCGGGTGGAACAGGAGTTCCTGGACGCCAGCGAGGCCCACTTCTCCTCCGTCCTCGATCAGGAGCGGCGCACCAACGCCAGACTCCGGCGGCAGCGCAGGGTGGCGCTGGCCCTGACCGCTGCGACCACGGCGCTCGCGCTCTTCGCCGGCTTCGCGGTCTGGCGCTCGGAGCTGTTCAGGGCGGAGGCACAGATCGAGCGCGCCGCCGCCGACGCGTCCCGGCTCGACGCCCAGTCA
>JAEYNS010000067.1 GCA_023412435.1 Actinomycetes bacterium
GGTGTAGGCAGCGCGGCCGCGCATCGCCTGCATGCCCGCTGTCGCGTCGGCGGCGGCGCGGGCGGTCGCCGCCATGGCGAGCACGATCTCGTGCGGGGGGCTGCCCTTGGCGGCCTCCGTCTCGAGAGCGTCGATCGCCGGCCCCAGCGAGTCGAGCAGGGTCTTGTCGCCGAGCTCGGCCTGGCCACGGGCCTTGATGCCCTCGACCGAGGCGCGCAGCGCCCGCACCAGGTCGTCGGCCTCGAAGCTGGGGTTGCCCTTCAGCTGGCTGCCGGCGCGCAGGAACGCGGGGCCCCAGAGCGGGCCGGAGGGGCCGCCGATCCGTCCCGAGATGGTGGTGGCGATCTTGGTGAGGAAGACACCCGGGTCGGTCCGGTCGAAGCTGTCCCACTGGTCGAGGACGATCTCGAAGCCGCGGGCCAGGGAGTAGCCGAAGTCGCCATCGCCGACCACGGCGTCGAGTTCCCCGAAGTACTTCTCGTTGTCGACGATCGTCTCGGCGACCCTGCGGACAACGAACTCGACGTCGGCGATGGTGGCGGTCATTGCGGTTCCTCCTGGCTGTGGGCTGCGGTGATGAGGGCGGCGAGGTCGTCGAGGGTGACCATGCCGGACGGCTGCACGCCGGCCGGCGCCGCGCGGACTGTGGGTGGCGCACCGGGATCGCCGAGGTCGCTGAGCACCAGCGCGGCGCCGGTGAAGTCGTCGCCGCCGGTGAAGGAGCTGATCGTGACGACGGTGGTGAGCCCGGCCGCGACGGCGGCGGCGACACCGATGCCGGAGTCCTCCACCACCACGCACTGGGCCGGGTCGAGCCCGAGGTCGTCCAGCACCTTCAGGTAGATGTCGGGAGCAGGCTTCTTCGCCGCCACCACGTCGCCGGCGAACACTGCGCAACGGGCGTAGTTGTCGTCGCCTGCGACGTGCCGCAGCACCGCCCGGACACTCGCCTCGGCGGAGGTGGAGGCCACCGCCACCGTCCAGCCGGCCCGCAGAGCCTCGTCGATGACCCGGTGGATCCCCGGCCGCGCCGGCAGCAGGCCGTCGCTCACCCGCCTGGTGAAGTAAGCGGTCTTGCGCTGGTGGAGCTGCTGGATCCAGTTCGCCCGCTCGGCGTCGGTGGAGACTCCGATCACCTCGTCGAGTTCGGGGGTGAAGACGGCGGCGATCCGCTCCTTGCCGCCGCCGATCTTCAGCTTATCGGCGTAGTCGTCCTCGCTCCAACGCACCGGCAGGCCGGCCTCGGCGAAGGCGGCGTTGAAGGCCGGCAGGTGGCCGTCCCGCTCGGTGTCGGCCAGCACGCCGTCACAGTCGAAGATGAGCGCCGGCATGTCAGGCCTTCCCGGCGCTGCCGAAGACCTGCGCGTAGCCGATCGTCATCTCGCGGACCGCCTTGCCGACCGGCGCGAACAGCGAGGGCGGGTCCCACTTGTCGGCGGCCTCGGCGGTCTTGAGGTAGGCCAGGCTCGACTGCATGTAGACCTCCTTGAGGGCGGTCGAGATGTTGACCTTCGCGCAGCCGCGTCCGATCAGGTCCTTGAACTGTTCGTCGGACAGGCCGCTGCCGCCGTGCAGCGCCATCGGGATCGGGTGGGCGGCAACGAGGTCGGTGACCCGCTGGAAGTCGAGGATCGGCGCCCGCTTGTAGCGTCCGTGGGCGTTGCCGATCGCCGGCGCGAACACGTCCACCCCGGTCGCCCGCAGGTAGGCGAGGGTCACCTCGGCGGTCTGCTGCCGCGACTCCTCGTCGGAGCCGATCCCGTCCTCCTGACCGGTGATCGACTCGATCTCGCCCTCGACGTGCGCACCGTAGCGCCGGGCCTCGGTGACCACCTCGACGGTCTGCCGCTGGTTCTCTTCCACCGGCAGTTGGGAGGCGTCGAACAGGACGGAGTTCCAGCCCTCCGCCAGGCACTCGCTGATCACCTGCCGGTCGGGGCAGTGGTCGAGGTGCAGGCAGGCGGGGACCTCGATCCCCCGTGTCATCGCCCGCCACATCGCGTACAGCACGGGCGCCCCGATCGACTTCACCGTCTTCACCGAGGTCTGGACGATGATCGGCGAGCGTGCCTCGACTGCTCCGGCGAGCACGTTCTCCAGTGTCAGGTCGTTGACGATGTTGATCGCCGGAACCCCGTAGCGCTGCTCGAACGCAGGCGCCAGGATCTCGGCCAAAGGCGTGACCGGCACGGCAAGCCCCCTCGACGTTGAGCGGTGTCGAGCCACGGCTCCGGGCCCGACGCCCCTCACCCTAGGTGGGGACGGGGAGCAGCTGAATGGGGGAATACCCGCAGCACCTGTGGGGGACGCCATGGGGGGTCAGGCCGCCAACTTCTGCCAGGAGACAGGCCCGGCTGACAGATCCGGCAGCCGAGGTCCGGGGGTGGCAGAAGTTGTCGGAAGGGGGCGCGGCCCGGTGTGGGCGCAATCAGTCCGTGCGAACGAGCAGTTCCGTGCGGGAGCGGACGTTCGCCTTCCGCAGGACTGCCGAGACGTGCTTCTCCACCGTCTTCACCGAGATGCCGAGGGTCCTGGCGATCTGCTTGTCGGCCAGCCCCTGCTCCAGCAGGGTGCGCACCTCGGTCTCGCGGTGGGTCAGCCGTGGCTCGGTCTCCAGCGACGGCAGCCCGCCGA
>JAEYNS010000150.1 GCA_023412435.1 Actinomycetes bacterium
CCCTGGTAGCCGACTGGGAGTTCGGCGCGGTGGGCGGGCTCACCCTCGGCGCCGACCCGGTCGCGGTGGCGATGCTCCACGACGCCGCCCACGCCGGCCGGCGGCTGGACGCCTTCGTGGTGCGCAAGGAGGCCAAGGCCCACGGCCTGCAGCGCCGGATCGAGGGCACCGAGGTCGCAGGGCGGCGCGTCCTGGTGGTGGAGGACACCTCGACCACGGGCGGCTCGGCGATGACAGCCGTCGAGGCGGTGCGTGAGGCAGGCGCCGAGGTGGTCGGCGTCGCCGTCCTCGTGGACCGGGACACCGGCGCCCGCGAGGTGGTCGAAGCGGCGGGGCTGCCGTACCGGTACGCCCTCGGGCTGGCGGACCTCGGCCTGAACTGAGCCCGGCAACGAACACGGGCCGACTCCCTGCCGGATTCGCACCCTGTGCCGTTAGGCTGGCGCTGCCCAGCATCCTTCGCGAACGAAAGAAGCGCCACCATGTGGGGATTCATCATCGTACTGCTGATCGTCCTGGCGGTCGGCGGGTACGCCGTCTCGTTGTACAACGGCTTCGTCCGGTCCCGGAACCTGATCCAGGAATCCTGGCGGCAGATCGACGTCGAGCTGAACCGCCGCTACGACCTCATCCCGAACCTCGTCGAGACGGTGCGTGCCTTCGCCGCGCACGAGCGGAACACGCTGGAGCAGGTGGTGGCGCTGCGCAGTCAGGCCGCCCAGCTGGCCCAGGCGAGCGGGGGTGTGCCCAGCGAGCAGCGGGCCCAGGTCGAGGAGCAGCTGTCCGGCGCCGTCCGCCAGCTGATCGTCAGCGTCGAGGCGTACCCCGAGCTGAAGAGCAACGTGAACTTCCTCGAGTTGCAGCGTGAGCTGGCCGCCACCGAGGACCGGATCGCTGCCGGCCGCCGGTTCTACAACGCCAACGTCCGCAACTACAACACCCAGGTCGAGTCGTTCCCGTCCAACTTCGTCGCGGGCATGTTCAAGTTCGAGAAGGCCACCTACTTCGAGGTCAACGACCAGGCGGTCCGGCAGGCCCCGCAGGTGAGCTTCGGCGAGATCAGCGACCGCGGCGACGCTCCGCGTCCGGGCTCGGAGCCGACCAACGCCCAGCTCGAGGCGGGGGCTGCGGCGGCGACGGGGCTGCCGAACCCGCAGGCCTACCAGCAGTCGAACCCGATGGCGCCGCCGCCCGGGCAGTTCCCCGAGCCGGCACCCGCGCAGGGCCAGTTCCCTGCACCGACGCAGTACCCGCCGCAGCAGTACCCGCCGGCGCAGCCGCCCTCCTACGGGGCACCGGCCCAGCCGCCGTACCCGACCTCGGGCGACACCCCGGCGCCGCCCAGCTACGGCCCGCCCAACCAGCCCGGCGGAGCGCCGCCGCAGCAGCCCTACCAGCCGCCGCAGTAGCCGACCAACGGCCCGTCCCTCACCGGGACGGGCCGTTCGGGTTCAGGGGACGGTTCGGTGACTCGGCGGGTGGGACGCGGGGACGGTTCCTGTGACGGGTGGGACGGCCGCGTCCGTTCCCGTTGGCCAGGGAACCGTCGCCGTCAGCGACCCGCCGGCTACAGGTGCTCGGCCAGGTAGGACAGCGCTTCCGAGGTCCCGGCGTTGAGTCGCAGGGCGGCGTACCGGTCACCTCGGGTGATGCCGCGGTTCACGATCACCACGGGTTTGCCGGCCGCAGCCGCGTGACGGACGAAGCGCAGTCCTGACATCACCGCCAGCGAACTGCCCGCCACCAGGAGCGCGTCCGCCTCGTCCACCAGCCCGTAGGCCTCGGCCACGCGGTCGGCGGGCACGGTCTCGCCGAAGTAGACGATGTCCGGCTTCAGCACACCGCCACACACCAGGCAGTCCGCCACCACGAAGCCCTCGGTCTGCTCGATCACCGCGTCGGCGTCTGGGGCGATCTCGACGTCGGCGACCTCCTCGACCCGCTCCAGGAAGCCGGGGTTGAGCGCCGACAGTCGCGCGTCCAGCTCACTGCGCGAGATCCGGCTCCCGCAGGAGAGGCACACCACCTCGTTGTAGTGGCCGTGCAGGTCGATCACCCGCCGCGAACCCGCCTCCTCGTGCAGCAGGTCGACGTTCTGCGTGATCACGCCGAGCACGATGCCGCGCCGCTCCAACTCGGCCAGGGCCCTGTGCCCCGCGTTCGGCGCTACCCGGAACACGTGGTGCCACCCGTAGTGGTTGCGTGCCCAGTAGTGCCGCCGGAAGTCGGGGGCGGAGACGAACTGCTGGTAGGTCATCGGGGTGCGCGTCGGCGCGTCCGGGCCGCGGTAGTCCGGGATGCCGGAGTCGGTCGAGATCCCCGCTCCGGTCAGGGCCACCCACCGCCGGCCACGCAGCAGATCGACCGCGGCGGCGAGGTCGCCAGGCCCGGCCGGTGGGCGTCCGTCGGGCTCGGCGGGCAGCCATCGGGACGGACTGGTGCGCGGCCTGGTCATGGTCGGGCCAGTGTTCCCGCGCGGCGGCGGCGAATCAAGGCACGCCCGGTCGGCCACTAAGCTGGCGCGGTGACGACCCCCACCCAAGCCGGGCCCCGCCATGGCGTGATCGACTGGACGCTGCGCTTCGTCAAGGGGGCATTCATCGGAACCGGGGCCATCCTCCCCGGGGTGAGCGGCGGCGCGCTGGCCGCCGTCTTCGGGCTGTACGAGCGGATCATCGGATTCCTCGCCAACCCGTTGCGCAGGTTCCTGCCCAACCTGTGGTTCTTCCTGCCGGTCGCCCTCGGTGCGCTCTTCGGGCTGTTCGTGCTCGCCTTCCCGCTGGACTACTTCCTCGTGCACGCCAAGGTCCAGGTGATGTGGCTGTTCATCGGCTGCATCGCAGGCACCCTGCCCGCCCTGTTCCGCGAGGCAGGCAAGCGGGGACGCGAGCGGTCGCACCTCGTCCTGGTCGGGGTGGTCGCCGTGGTCGCGTTGGTTGGCCTGATCCTGGCCCGCACCTACCTGAACGTGAACCTGCCGCAGAACTTCGGCACCTGGGTGCTCGCCGGGGTGATCTTCGCCCTCGGCCTGATCGTCCCCGGCCTGTCGCCGTCCAACTTCCTGTTGTACTTCAACCTGTACCAGCCGATGACCCAAGGCATCAAGGAACTGGATCTGGGCGTCATCATCCCGGTCGGGGTGGGCGCCGTGCTGTGCGTGGTCGCGTTCGCGAAGCTGGTCAGCAAGCTGCTGGAGATCGCCTACCAGGTGGTCTTCCACACGATCGTCGGCATCGTGATCGCCTCCACCGCGATCATCATCCCGACCGTGGAGGAGCACCTCGCGCTCGACCTGACCGGCACGGTCGTCACGGTCGTGCTGACCGCTCTTGGCGTCGCGGTCGGGCTGTGGATGGGCAGGCTGGAGGAGCAGTACAAGCCCGCCGACGACCCGGAGCCGACCCCCGTGGAGGCCTGAACGGTGGCCCCCGACGACCCGACCGTCGGGCCGGGGGTCGGCCCCCACCCCGAGCCCTGGCCGGACGACCCCCGGCTCGATCCCGAACTGCTCGCCGGCGGCGACCACCGCAACGTCACCGACCGCTACCGGTACTGGCGGCTGGACGCGATCGTCGCCGACCTCGACACCCGCCGCCATGACCTGCACGTCGCGATCCAGAACTGGGAGCACGACTTCAACATCGGCTCGATCGTGCGGACCGCGAACGCGTTCAACGTGGCCGCTGTCCACATCGTCGGTCGTCGCCGCTGGAACCGGCGCGGCGCAATGG
>JAEYNS010000158.1 GCA_023412435.1 Actinomycetes bacterium
CCCCGAGGCGCCCGGCTCCGGTATGGGCGTCTCCCCCGACCTGCCCCGGCACAGCGTCACCCCTGCCTCCGCCCCGGCCGAGGCCGTCCGGACGCCGCTGCGGGGTGCCCCGATGCGCACCGCGAGGAACATGGACGCCTCACTGGCGGTCCCGACCGCGACGAGCGTCCGCGAGGTGCCGATGAAGCTGGCGATCGACCAGCGCCAGATGATCAACGAGCACCTCGCCCGCTCCACCGGCGGCAAGGTCTCCTTCACTCACCTGATCGGCTACGCGATGGTGCGCGCCCTGGCCGCCATGCCGGAGATGAACAACCACTACGAACTGGTCGACGACAAGCCGCACATGGTGATCCCGCCGGGAATCAACCTCGGGCTCGCCATCGACCAGACCAAGGCCGACGGCACCCGCCAGCTGCTGGTGCCCAACATCAAGAACTGCGCCAGCCTGAGCTTCGCCCAGTTCTGGGCCGCCTACGAAAAGCTGGTCCGCCGCGCGAGGTCCAATGAGTTGACCGCCGACGACTTCGTCGGCACCACCGCGAGCCTCACCAACCCCGGCGGGCTGGGCACCAACCACTCGGTTCCCCGCCTGATGCCCGGGCAGAGCGTGATCCTCGGGGTCGGCTCGATCGACTACCCACCGGAGTTCCAGGGCACCAGCCAGGAGCGGATCAACGACCTCGGGGTCTCGAAGGTGACCACGCTCACCTCGACCTACGATCACCGGGTGATCCAGGGCGCCCAGTCGGGTGAATTCCTGCGCCGGATCCACGAACTTCTGATCGGCAAGCACGACTTCTACGACGAGATCTTCGCCTCGCTGCGGGTGCCGTACACGCCGATCCGGTGGGCGGGTGACGTCAGCGATGACCGGCACGGCGCGGTGCCGAGGGTCGCCCGGGTGTTCGCGCTGATCAACGCCTACCGGACCCTCGGCCACTACATGGCCGACATCGATCCCCTGGAGTACCGCCAGCGCACCCACCCCGAGCTCGCCATCGAGTACCACGGCCTGACGCTGTGGGATCTCGACCGCAGCTTCCCGATCGGCGACCTCGGCGGCCAGGAGGGCCGCCAGTTCACGATGCGCGAGATCCTCGCAGGGCTGCGCGGCTCCTACTGCCGCACGGTCGGGGTGGAGTACATGCACATCGCCGACAACGAGCAGCGCGCCTGGATCCAGGAGCGGTTCGAGCGTCCGTTCGTGCCGTGGCCCCGCGAGGAGCACCTGCGCATCCTCGACAAGCTCAACGAGGCCGAGATCTTCGAGACCTTCCTGCAGACCAAGTTCGTCGGGCAGAAGCGGTTCTCCCTCGAGGGTGGCGAGTCCGCCATCGTCTTCCTGGACGAGGTCTGCGAGCGGGCCGCAGACGCCGAACTGGACGAGGCGATCATCGGCATGCCGCACCGCGGTCGGCTCAACGTGCTGGCCAACATCGTCGGCAAGTCCTACGCCCAGATCTTCCGGGAGTTCGACGGCGGCTTCGACCCACGCCTGGCCGAGGGCAGCGGCGACGTGAAGTACCACCTCGGCTCCGAGGGGCAGTTCACCGCGGCGTCGGGCAAGACGATCAAGACCTCGGTCGCCGCCAACCCCAGCCACCTCGAAGCCGTGAGCCCTGTGCTGGAAGGCATCGTGCGGGCCAAGCTCGACCAGCACGCCCGCACCGACGGGGTCTTCCCCGTGCTGCCGGTGCTGATCCACGGCGACGCCAGCTTCGCCGGCCAGGGCGTCGTGTACGAGACCCTGCAGATGAGTCAGCTGCGCGCCTACAAGACCGGCGGCACCATCCACCTGGTGATCAACAACCAGGTCGGCTTCACCACGGCCCCGATCGAGTCCCGCTCGACCGTCTACGCCACCGACCTGGCCAAGGGTTTCCAGACCCCGATCTTCCACGTCAACGGCGACGACCCCGAAGCGGTGGCGAGGGTCGCCCAGATCGCCTTCGACTTCCGGCAGCGGTTCGCCAAGGACGTCGTCATCGACCTGGTCTGCTACCGCAGGCGCGGCCACAACGAGGGCGACGACCCGAGCTTCACCCAGCCGCTGATGTACGACCTGATCGAGCAGAAGCGCAGCGTCCGCAAGCTCTACACCGAGGCGCTGATCGGCCGTGGGGCCATCTCGACCGAAGACGCCGAGCAGGTGATCGGACGGTTCCGCGAGCGCCTGGAGGGCGTCTTCAAGGAGGTGCGACAGGCGTCCACGGCCGAGGACGAGACCTACCGCAAGGCTCCGTACTACCCGCCGAAACTCGGCAAGGACCGAGGGACGGCGATCACGCCGCAGACCATGGAGGCGGTCGCCGCCGCCCACCTGTCCTTCCCGGCGGGCTTCACCGTCCACCCGAAGGTGTTGCCCCAGCTGGAGCGCAGGGCTGAGGCGATCCGCACCGGCCCGATCGACTGGGCCACCGCGGAGATGCTCGCCCTCGGCTCGCTGCTGCTGGAGGGCCGCCCGGTGCGGCTGGTCGGCCAGGACACCCGCCGCGGCACGTTCAGTCAGCGGTTCGCCGCGATCGTCGACCGGGTGACCAACGAGGCCTACGTGCCGTTGAAGCACCTGGCCGAGGACCAGGGCCAGTTCCACGTCTTCGATTCGCTGCTCAGCGAGTACGCCGCCATGGGCTTCGAGTACGGCTACTCGGTGGCAGCCCCCGATGCCCTGGTGTGCTGGGAGGCGCAGTACGGCGACTTCGCCAACGGCGCCCAGACCATCGCCGACGAGTTCATCTCGGCCGGCAACGCCAAGTGGACGCAGAAGTCGGGTGTCGTGCTGTTGCTGCCGCACGGCTAGGAGGGCCAGGGACCCGACCACTCCTCCGCCCGCCTGGAACGCTGGCTGTCACTGTGCTCGGAGGGGTCGCTGGCGGTGTGCCAGCCCTCCACCCCGGCGAGCTACTTCCACCTGCTGCGCACCCACGCCTACGTCAACTGGCACCGGCCGGTGGTGATCGCCACCCCGAAGTCGATGCTGCGCCACAAGGTGGCGGTGTCGCCCGTCTCGGAGTTCACCGAAGGAAGCTGGCAACCTGCCATGGGAGACCCGACGATCACCGACCCGACCGGGGTCGAGCGGGTGGTGCTGTGCTCGGGCAAGATCCGCTGGGAACTGGTCGCGGCCCGCGCCGAGGCGGGGCTGGACGGCAAGGTGGCGATCCTGCCGCTGGAGCGGCTCTACCCGCTGCCGGCGCGGGAACTGGCCGCCGAACTCGACCGCTATCGGCACGTCAGCGAGGTCCGCTACGTGCAGGACGAGCCGGAGAACCAGGGCGCGTGGTGGTTCCTCAAGGCCAACCTGCCTGCCGCCATCGGCGCGCTCCTGCCCAGCTACGAGCTGAACCTCACCGGGATCACCCGACCGGCCGCGTCCGCCCCCGCTGTCGGTTCCCTCAAGGTCCACCTCGAGCAGGCGTCCGATCTGCTCGAACGCGCACTGGCGGGCTGAAGGCCGTGTACTTTACCGATCGCGGGATCGAGGAGCTCCAGCAGCGCAGGGGCGAGGAGGAGGTCAGCCTCGACTGGCTGGCCGAGCAGATGCGGGTCTTCGTCGACCTGTTCCCCGAGTTCGAGATCCCGGTGGAGCGCCTGGCCACGTGGCTGGCCAGGCTGGACGACGACGAGGACGAATGAGCGAACACCTGGCGGTCGCAGACCGGTTCACCGACCTGGTAGGCGCACCGCCGGACGGCGTGTGGGTGGCGCCGGGCCGGATCAACCTGATCGGGGAGCACACCGACTACAACGGCGGGTTCGTGCTGCCCTTCGCCATCCCTCAGGCGGCGCGAGTGGCCGCCTCGGCACGCCGGGACGGCCGCTGGCGGTTCACCTCGCTCGACCTCGGCTCCACAGTCGAGACCGACACCCTCACCCCCGGTGAGAGCGGCTGGCACGCCTACCTCGCCGGCGTGGTGTGGGCGCTGAGGGAGGCGGGCCACGAAGTGGGGGGCGCGGACTTCGTCCTGACCTCCGACATACCGATCGGCGCAGGACTGTCCTCCTCGGCCGCGATCGAGTGCGCGACGCTCACCGCGCTGTGCGACCTGTATGGCCTGGACATCGCACCGATGGAGCGGGCGAAGCTCGCCCAGCGCGCAGAGAACGCCTACGTCGGAGCTCCGACCGGGCTGATGGACCAGGCCGCGTCCACCCTGTGCACCGCCGACCACGCCCTCTTCCTCGACTGCCACACCCTCGAGGTGCGCCAGATCCCGCTGCGACTCGACGACGCGGGCCTGCAGATCCTCGTGGTCGACACCCGTACCCCGCACAGCCACGTGGACGGCGAGTACGCCGCCCGGCGGGCAACCTGCACCCAGGCCTGCCGCACCCTCGGCATCGACCTGCTGCGCGACGTGACCGACCTCAGCGAGGCGCTGGGCCGGCTCGACGGCCTGGCGGCTCGCCGGGTGCGGCACGTCGTGACGGAGAACGAGCGCGTCCTGGCCGCCACCGAGGCGCTCCGCACCGGCGACTTCGCCCGGATGGGCGGGTTGATGGCCGCGTCCCACGTCTCGATGCGCGACGACTACGAGATCACCGTCGCTACCGTCGACCTGGCGGTCGAGACGCTGCTGGCGGCCGGCGCGCTGGGCGCGCGGATGACCGGCGGCGGGTTCGGCGGCTGCGTGCTGGGGCTGATCCCCTCCGATCGAGCGGAGGCCGCCGCAGCGGCGGTCGTCGACGCATTCGCGGCAGCCGGGTTCGGCGCCCCGGTCAGCTTCCCGGCGTCTGCTTCTGCCGGGGCTCGTCGGCTGGCCTGACCGGCCACTCCAGCCCGCGGGCGGTGGACGGCAGCGCCACCGCGACCAGGGTCACGGCGGCCACCACCACCACGATCCAGGCCAGCGGCGCGGACGGCGTCATGGTGTAGGCGACGATCACGTTCAGCGCCGAGAGGGTGAGCACGGGTCCACGCCCCAGCAGGTGGCCCCGCCACAACGCCCAGGCCGCCGCGATGCAGACCAGGCCGTAGACGCCCAGCCAGCCGGCGATCGCCCCACTGAAGGTGCCGTGGCCCGAGACGAGGGAGGCGATGGCGAAGCCGAGCACCAGCAGCCCTGAGGCGACCGCGCCGGCGCACGCGACGATCGTCCCCACGGACCGGGCGGGTCGCTGCTGGTCTGTTGACACGGCGGCAGCCTATCCGGCAAGGGGGATTGTGGCGCGCACCTGTTCAATCGGAATGGGTGCGTCTGAACGGGTTACCGAATTGGAGCGCCTACACTTGTCTGAGCGCTGACCGCGGTCCAAGGTTGAACGGGCGCCAGCTGGTCTGCGCCGACCCCTTGCCAAACCGGGGCTTTGCCCCGACTGTGGTATCGACCCACTTAAGGAGATGTGGTTCTTCATGGACTGGCGCCACCGAGCTGCCTGCCTGACCGAGGACCCGGAGTTGTTCTTCCCCGTCGGCAACACCGGTCCCGCTCTCATGCAGATAGCGGAGGCCAAGAAGGTGTGCCGTCGCTGCGAGGTGCGCGAGACGTGCCTGCAGTGGGCGCTGGACGCCGGTCAGGACCATGGGGTCTGGGGTGGGCTGTCCGAGGACGAGCGCAGGTCGATGAAGCGTCGCGCCGCCAGGATGCGAGTCAAGGCCGGCTGAGCGCCCGCCCGTCACGCCAGCGGCACCCGCACCGAGGCCACGGTTCCGATCCCGTCCTCACCGGGTAGCAGGCTGAACTCCCCGCCCAGGTCGTCGACCAGGGTGCTCACTATCGAGAGCCCGAGGCTGGTCGACGAGCCGAGGGCGAAGTCTGCCGGCAGCGGCACGCCGTGATTGACGACCTCGACCACCAACTGCGCGTCCTCCTGCCGGGGGCGCACCCAGACGCTGCCGGAACTGTCCCCCAGGCCGTGCTCGACGGCGTTCTGGCAGAGCTCGGTGAGCACCAGCGACAGGCTGGTCGCCACTTCGGCAGGGACGAACCCGAAGCTGCCTTCCCGCACCATCTTCACCTTGCCGCCGGTCGCGGCGACGTCACCCACCATCCGCAACAACCGGTCGGCGACGTCGTCGAACTGGACCGAGGTGTCGAAGGCCTGGGAGAGGATCTCGTGCACCACGGCGATTGAGGTGACCCGCTTCATCGCATCGTCCAGGGCCCCCTTGGCGTCCGGCGACGTGATCCGGCGGGACTGCAGCCGCAGCAGCGCCGCAACCGTCTGGAGGTTGTTCTTCACCCGGTGGTGGATCTCGCGGATGGTGGCGTCCTTGGTGACGAGCTGACGCTCCTGGAACCGCAGCTCGGTGGTGTCGCGGCACATCACGAGCATGCCGCTCGGGCCGTGCTCGTCCCGCAGCGGCAGGATGCGCAACCTGAGGGTCGCGCTGGCGCCCTCGAGTTCGACCTCCCGCGGTCCGCGCCCGGCCAAGGTCGAGGCCAGCGGCACCTCCACCGGCTGGCGGTGGTCGGTGATCAGCGACAGGGTCACGGCGACGAAGGACTCCCCCTCCAGGTCGCCGGCCAGGCCCATCCGCCGGTAGGAGCTCAGCGCGTTGGGGCTGGCGAAGTTGATCATCCCGGCCGTGTCGACCCGGATCGTGCCGTCCCCGACCCGTGGCGACACCCACGGCACCGGCTGGTCACCGGGCAACGGGAACTCCCCGCGGTGCACCATCCCGGCGAGGATGTCCGCGGTGTCCAGGTAGGCGTCCTCCAGCGCGCCGGGGGCCCGCACCCCCATCTGGTTGGTGTGCATCTCCACGATGGCGATGCAGCGCCCGGACAGGACGATCGGGATCGCCCTGATGTCGACGGGGATGCCGGCCTGGAGGCTGTTGCCCGAGGCGTGGCTGATCTCGCCGGACAGGAAGGCCTCGGTGACCAGGTGCTCGGGGTCGTAGGCGATCTCCTCGCCCACCACGTCGTCCTCCAGCGAGGTCGGTCCGGTGGTGGGACGGATCTGGGCACAGGCCCAGAAGACGTTCTCGTCCTCGCCGGGAACCCACAAGATGAGGTCTGCGAAGGACAGGTCGGCCAGCAGTGACCATTCGTCGACCAGCCGGGTGAGCCAGGCGACGTCCGCGGCGCCGAGGACTGTGTGGGCCCCGATCACCTGCTCCATGGTCAGCATGTCTCCAACCTTAGGGGGACCGGCCACCTGCAGGTCGCCAAGTTGAGGCACCCTCGGGATGGGTGGCAGAATGGGCCTTCGCGCGGACCGCGCGAATCCTGACGTGATGAGGAGAATCGGATGGGTAAGGGTGGCCGTCGGCGCCGTTCCCGCAGGAAGAGCAGCGCCAACCACGGTAAGCGCCCCAACGCCTGAGGAACTCACCAGAGCCCCCGTCGATCCGGCGGGGGCTCTGCCATGTCAGGTGGATCCCGACCGGCAGGCGCCACACCTTCGTCGGCGACACACCCGGCGGACCGTCGGCGGCAACCGCCCACTCCCGTCGCCGGTGACGTCGTGCTGTCAGGTCACGGTCACCGACGGGGACAGCCGGGTGGTGGTGGTGTACCCGGTCCTCCTGCCGGTGATGCGGACGGCTATCGTGTGCCCGAGGTCGGACCGGCTGATCCGGCGTGTCTTGGCGGTGGCCCCCCGGATCGGTGTGGTGTCGCGGTACCACTGGTAGCTGTATCGCACGCCCGTGGGCGTCCAGGCCCCGTGGATCGCGGTCAGCG
>JAEYNS010000179.1 GCA_023412435.1 Actinomycetes bacterium
GCCCTGGAACCGGTACCCGAGGCCGCGGACGGTCAGCAGCAGGACGGGCTCGGCCGGATCCTGCTCGATCTTGCCCCTGAGCCGCTTGATGTGGACGTCCAGGGTCTTGGTGTCCCCGACATAGTCAGAGCCCCACACCCGGTCGATCAGCTGCCCGCGGGTGAGCACCCTGCCGTTGTTGCGCAGCAGCAGCTCCAGCAGCTCGAACTCCTTCAGGGCGAGCTTCACCGGTTCCCCGCGCACCGTGAGCTCGTGCCGCTCGACGTCCATCCGCACCCCTCCTGCCTCGAGGATGTCGGCGGCCGGCTCACTGTCGTTCCCGCGGCGCAGGACGGCGCGGATCCTGGCCACGAGCTCGCGGTGGCTGAACGGCTTGGTGACGTAGTCGTCGGCGCCGAGCTCGAGGCCCACCACCTTGTCGATCTCGGAGTCGCGGGCGGTGACCATGATGATCGGGACGTTGCCGGTCGCCCGGAGCTGGCGGAACACCTCGGTTCCAGACATCCCGGGCATCATCAGGTCGAGCAGCACGATGTCGGCGCCGTGCCGGGCGTAGCTGGCCAGCCCGGCGCTGCCGTCGGCCGCCTCGGCAACGTCGAAGCCCTCGCGACGCAGCATGAAGCCGAGGGTCTCGCGGTAGGTGGCCTCGTCCTCGATGATCAGCACCCTCTTCATCGGCGCTCCCCCTCCTGGCTGTGCCGCGGGATCCGCAGGGTGAAGGTCGAGCCCTGGCCGAGCCGGCTCCAGGCCGCCACCTCACCGCCGTGCGCGGTCGCGATGTGCTTGACGATCGACAGGCCGAGCCCGGTGCCGCCATTGTCCCGGCTGCGGCCGGGGTCGACCCGGTAGAACCTCTCGAAGATCCGGGCAAGGTCGGCCTCACTGATGCCGATCCCGGTGTCGGAAACCTTCAGCTCGACGGTGTCGCCCTCGCCCCCGGTGGTGGTGACGACCACGCGGGCGCCCGGTTCGGAGTAGGCGATGGCGTTCTGCACCAGGTTCGTCACCGCCGTCTCCAGCTGGTGGCGGTCGCCCAGCACGGTCAATCCGGACGGGCCACCGGACGACAGCGCGACCTCGCGCGCGGCGGCCCTGGGGCGGCAGCGCTGCAGCGAGGCCTCGACCACCGCGTCCACGTCCACCGGCTCGGCGGCCAGCAGCGGGTCCTCGGCCTGCAGCCGGGAGAGCGCGAGGATGTGGGACACCAACTCGTTGAGCCGCTCGGTCTCCGCGGTGAGCCGCGTGACGAACCCGCGGACGGCGTCCGGGTCGTCGGCGGTGGCGTCGATCGCCTCCGACAGCAGCAGGATGGCGCCGATCGGGGTCTTCAACTCGTGGGTGATGTTGGCGACGAAGTCGCGCCTGGCCTCGACGAACCTGCGGTCGGCCGAGCGGTCCTCGCCGGTGACGAGGACCGCCCCCTGCGGCAGCGGGGTGAGCAGCAGTTCCAGGTGCATCGCGCGTCCCCCCGGCTGGCCGAGTTCGACGTGCGTCGTGGTGGGGACGCCGCTCTCCACGACCCCGGCTACCTCGCCCGCCACCTGCTCCGAAGCCAGCCGGGTGCTGCGCACCAGCCCTGTGGTTCTGGCCAGTCGGCTGCTGACCGCGACGGTGCCGTCCGGGTCGACCACCACGACCACCGCGCGCACGGCGTCGCCGCCGGCCTGGAGGCGGGAGCGGGCACGTGCGGCGGCCTCGCCGTGGCCCGAGCGGTCACGCCGCGTCCACCAGACCAGGGTCGCACCGAGCAGGAAGCCCCCGACGACTCCGAGCAGGGCTGCGGCCAGCGGCGTCATGTCTTGGAGTGTAGGGGGCTGACGTGACCCGACAGCGCCGCTGGGCGGACGCCGGTGGCAGCCGGCGGTGAAGATTCACCCGGAGTTAACCCGGCGTTGGCCGGGGCGCCTCCGGTGCGCCCGACGTGGCCGCCTAGGGTGTTGACTGGTGCCGCAGGGAACGGTCCCCGCACCAGGAGGTTGAACCCATGCGTGACAGTTACCACGAGGCTCTGGACGCCGTCGTCGGCGACCTCGTCCAGCTGACCGGACTGGTACAGACGGCGCTTCAGGAGGCGACGGTCGCCCTGCTGGAGGCCAACCTCGGCAAGGCCGAGGACGTGATCTCTGCGGACGCCCGGATCGACGCCATGCACGACGACATCGAGGCGCGGTGCTTCTCGCTGCTGGCCCGGCAGGCGCCCGTCGCCGGCGAGCTGCGGACGGTGGTGGCCGCGATGCGGATGGTCGCCGACCTGGCCCGGATGGGTGACCTCTCGGCGCACATCGCCAAGATCGCCCGGCTGCGCTACCCCGAGCACGCAGTGCCGGAAGGGCTGGTCCCCAACTTCACGCTGATGGCGCGGGTCGCCGAGGGGATGGTGGCGACCGCTGCCCGCTCGCTCAGCGAGCGCAGCGCCCACGATGCCGGCCGGCTGGCCGACTCCGACGACGAGATGGACGAGTTGCGCAAGAGCCAGTTCCGCGTCCTGATGGCGAAGGACTGGCCCTACAGCGTGGAGGCCGCGGTCGACGTGGCGCTGCTCGGCCGCTACTACGAACGGATCGCAGACCACGCCGTCCTGATGGCCGGGCGGGTCATCTACATCGTGACGGGGCTGCTCCCCGAAGGGGAGAACTGGCCCGTCGCGTAGCGACTACTTCTTGCCCTGGTTCTTCACCGCTTCGATGGCGGCAGCGGCGGCCGCGGGGTCGAGGTAGCGGCCGCCGGGGGTGGTGGGCTTCAGGTCGTCGTCCAGTTCGTAGAGCAGCGGGATGCCGGTCGGGATGTTGAGGCTCGCGATGGCCTCGTCGCTGATCCCGTCCAGGTGCTTGACCAGGGCGCGCAGCGAGTTGCCGTGCGCCGCCACCATCGTCACCTTGCCGTCACGCAGGTCGGGGACGATCGAGTCGTACCAGTACGGAAGCATCCGGATCACGACGTCCTTGAGGCACTCCGTGAGCGGACGCGCCTCGGACGGCAGCGTGGCGTACCGCGGGTCGTCGACCTGGGTGTACGGGTTGTCGGCGGCCAGCGGCGGCGGCGGGGTGTCGTAGGAGCGGCGCCACAGCATGAACTGCTCCTCGCCGTACTCGGCGAGGGTCTGGGCCTTGTCCTTGCCCTGCAGGTCGCCGTAGTGGCGCTCGTTCAGCCGCCAGGAGCGCCGCACCGGGATCCAGTGGCGGTCGCACCCGTCGAGGGTCAGGTTGGCGGTGTGAATCGCGCGCCGCAGCACCGAGGTGTGCACCACATCCGGCAGCGTGCCCTCGGCCTTGAGGAGTTCGGCGCCGCGCCGGGCCTCGCCGATCCCCTTCTCGTTGAGGTCCACATCCACCCAGCCGGTGAACAGGTTCTTGGAATTCCACTCGCTCTCACCGTGGCGGAGCAGGATCAACGTGGCAGTCATGGGCCTGAGCCTACCGGCGTCGGGGGTGGCTCTGCGACGCGGGAGGGCGCGTGGGGCGGACGCGCCACGACACCGCCGGACGCTGCACGGTCTGCCAGAATCGACCCATGAGTGCGCGTCCTGTAGCAGTCGTCACCGGCGCGGGCAGCGGAATCGGTGCCGCCACCGCCCGCCGCCTGGCAGCCGAGGGGTTCGAGGTGCTCTGCGCCGCCCGCCGGGCCGACCGGATCAAGGCGGTCGCCGCGGAGATCGACGGACGGGCGGTGGTCTGCGATGTCACCTCGCCCGACAGTGTGGCGGCCCTCGCCGAGGCCGCCGGCGACCGGGTGGCGGTGCTGGTGAACAACGCCGGCGGGGCGGTGGGCCAGGAGCCGCTGGCGGTGGCCGACCTGGCCGCCTGGGAGACGATGTACCGGACGAACGTGCTGGGCGCTGCCCGCGTCACCCAGGCCCTGCTGCCGGCGCTGGTCGCCGCGGAAGGCATCGTGGTCTTCGTCACCTCGACCGCAGCCGACGCCTCCTACGAAGGCGGCGCCGGGTACAACGCCGCCAAGGCCGCCGAACGCGCGATGGTCGGTGCGCTGCGGCTGGAACTGGTCGACCGGCCGGTCCGGGTGACCGAGATCGCCCCCGGCATGGTGCACACCGAGGAGTTCTCCCTGGTCAGGTTCGGCGGCGACCAGGCGAAGGCGGACGCGGTCTACGCCGGGGTGCCGGACCCGCTGGTGGCCGAGGATGTCGCCGACGCGATCGGCTGGATGGCCACCCGTCCGGCGCACGTCAACATCGACCGGCTGACGATCCGGCCCCGCGCCCAGGCCGCCAACCACAAGGTGTTCCGGGTCAGCTGACGCCAGGGTCCGCCGGGGCCGCGCGGCGGCGTGCGATCTGGAAGATGGCGCTCTCGTTGGCCGATCCCAGCCCGGCGGCGACCAATTCGTCCAGGCCCGCGAGCGCCACGTCCCCGAGCGGGACGCCGACCCCGAGGCTGTGAGCCAGCCGGAGCGCGTAGGCGGTGTCCTTGCGTCGCAGCGCGCCGGAGAAGATCAGCGATCGGTCGTCGGCCGCCATCATGGCCGCGTTGCGGACCACCTGAGGACTGGCCGCCTGACCGGTGGCGAGGGTGGCGACGACCTGGTGGAGGTCCAGCCCGGCGCGTTCGGCCAGCGCCAGGCCCTCGGCGATCCCGGCGACCTGGACGGCGCCGACCAGGTTGACGATGAGCTTGTAGGCGGTCCCGGCTCCGACAGGCCCGAAGTGCACCACGGTGTCGGCCAGCGGAGCGAGCAGCGGGCGGGCGTCCGCGAGGTCGTCAGCGGCGGCACCGACGAGCAGGGTCAGCC
>JAEYNS010000256.1 GCA_023412435.1 Actinomycetes bacterium
ACATGCCGGGCAGCTTGCGGTTCAGCAGCAGGGCCAGCGCCAGTCCGCCCACCTGGAACAGGGGAACTCCCAGCACGACGTAGGTGAGGGTGACCCGAACGGAGTTGTGGAAGGACTTGTTCGTGAACAGCTCCACGTAGTTGTCCAGACCGATGAAGACCGGAGGGTTCGACAGGTTCCAGCGGGAGAAGCTGAGCAGGACGGAGACGAGGACGGGACCAACGGTGAACAGCAGTGCCCCGACCAGCCAGGGGCTGGCGAACAGCCACCCGGCGCGTGCTGCACGACGCCGGTCGGTGCTGCCCACCCGCCGGGTGCGCACGCGCGCGCTGGTCATTGGTCGGTTCCTTCCGGGACTCGGGGTCAGCTCGATGATGGGGCCGGGGCGGTGCCGCCCGCGACCCCACCAGCGGCCGCCTACTGGATCTCTTCCCAGGTCTGCCACTCCCGATCCAGGCTCTCCTGGGCGGCGGTGGCCTCGGTGGGTATGGCGTCGCGCGGGTTGGCTTCGCCGTTCTGCATCAGCGCGAAGCCATCCCACAACCCGGCCGTGACCTCCCAGAATCCCGGCACGAACAGGCCGGGCTCGTTGCGAAGGCCCATCACCTTGACGGTCTCCTGGCGTCCCTCGTCGTCACCGGCCCAGTCGGCGAGCAGGCGGCTATCGAGCGGCGGCTTGTCCGAGACGTCCACCCGCAGACGGTTGCCCTCGGTGGCGATGAAGGCGACCAGCGCCTTGGCAGCCTCCGGGTTGGCCGCATCGCTGAAGGCTCCATACTTGTCGGTGCCGACGAAGACGAACGGTGCGTCCCCAGCCTTCTCCACCGGCGGCGGCGCCACGCCCCAGCGGTTGCCCGCCTGCGCGAGTGCAGCGGCGGCGTACTCGGTGTCGGTGATCGCCATCGCGACCTGTCCATCGGCGAGCAGATCGGCCCCGGTGGCGAGGTCGGTGGTGGCCGGCGGCGGCGCGGCGCCGTCCCTCACCAGACCCGTCAGGGTGTCGTACATGTGAATGGTCGGCTCGTCGTCGAGGTAGCCCTGGATCTTCAGCCCGTCGTCGCTGAAGTGCGTGCGGCGGTCCGCCCAGGTGAACGGTGCCTGGGCAGTGGCACCCCAGCCGCCCCGCTTCGCCGCGAGCTGACGGGCGGCGGCGGCGTACTCGTCGATCGTCCACGGGGTGTCCGCCGACGGGTAGTCCACTTCGGCCTTGTCGAACTCGTCCTTGTTGTAGACCAGCGTCACCGAGCCCGCCAGCGAGCCCAGGCAGTACAGCTGGCCCTCAAGGTCGCATTCGCTCAACGCGACCTGGTTCATCGTGGAGGTGTCGATGCCGTACCGGGCGATCGTGTCGGTGAGCGGCATGACCTGTCCGGCCTTCATCCAGCGGGCCTCGTAGATGAATGCCACGTCCGGTGGTTGCTGGGCGAGCAGCGCGGTGTCGATCTTGGTGACGAAGCCGTCCTCGGGGAGTTCGGTGAGCTCCACCGTGGTTCCGGGGTACTTCGCTTCGAATCCCTGCTTGATCGCCGCCATGAAGGCGGTGTCGGGATCCTCCAGGTACCACAGCGACACGGTGCCGGTGATCTCGCCGTCCTCACCGCTCGGAGTTGGGGGCGTGGGGGACGCGGTGCAGCCCGCGATGAGCAGGGCCGCTACTGCTGCGACTCCTGCGCCCTTGATGCGCATGATGACTCCTTCAGTTCGATTCTGACTGTTCCGGGGGCAGCAGCACCTCGACGCTGCTGATGAGGCTGGGGAGGGCGAGCCGGACCGGGCCGGTCTGGCCGGGGTCGGTGCGAAGGGTCAGGGCGAGGCCGTGGCTGAACACCTCCACCACCGGTCCGTCGACGTAGGCATCGAGCACGTGCTTTCCCGCTGGCAGCTGGAGGGCGCCGGCCGGGCTGCCGTCGACGAGGGCGGTGATCTGCAGCGTGCCGGCATGGCCCCGGACCGCCTCGAGGACTACCTGCCGCAGGCCGCCCAATTCGAGTTGCCAACCAGGCCCCTCGAAGGCGAGCCGGACGCGGAACGGACCCGTCCCGGCGTCGAGCTCCAGCGGCCCCGCCGCCGGCGCTCCCACCGCAGGCCGCAGCAGGGGGCGACGCCATGCCTGTTCGATCTCGCGCGCCGGTCTCGACCACACGCGACCGTCGCGCACGGACAACTCGCGTGGCAGCGCCTGGGCGCCCGCCCAACCGAGGTCGTCGCGACCGCGCAGCCCGAGCGGCTCCTGCAGCCACGACCACACCAGCGCGCGCCCATCGGCGGGTTCGGAAACCGCCGAGGCGTAGAGCACATCGCCTGCGTCGAGCAGTCCCTGCGACTCAGGGGTGAACACCCTGCCGTCGAAGTCGCCGACGAACCAGACGACGTAGGCGCACCTCGGTTGGGGGTCGCCGGCGAACTGCACCGAGATCAGGAGCACCCAACGCCCGTCCACCTCGACCAGTTGCGGGCACTCCCACACCGGCCCGGTGTCGATCCCCCCACTCCCCGCCGGCCGGCTGAACACCACACCCTGGTAGGTCCACGTCCGGGTGTCCGGTGAAGTCCACGCGACCAGCGCTCCACCGGAGCCGTCCGCGGCCCCGGTTCCCAGCAGCATGATCCAGTGGTCGTTCCACCGGATCAGGTACGGATCGCGCTGATCGGTGGTGCCCAGCGACGGGTCGGCTGGCGGCACGATCGGCTCCTCCGGCTCCAGACGGAAGCCGGCGAGTCCAGGTTCGGCGACCGCGCGCAGCTGGGACTGCCCCGCCTCGCTGAAGCCCGTGTAGAACGCGATCGGCTCGCCGTCGATGATCCGAATGCACCCTGACCAGCACCCGGCAGCGTCCGGGCCGTCCTCCCTCGGCCGCATCGCGATGCCCTCGTGACGCCAGTGCAGGAGGTCGTCCGACACCAGGTGGCCCCACCGCATCGGCCCCCACACGCTCTGGCCAGGGA